>JAVBNO010000052.1:0-20564 GCA_031551485.1 Oscillospiraceae bacterium | reverse complement strand
CATATTGTGCAAATCCACTTTATTCATCTTTCCGCCCAAAATTCATTTTTCATACCGTTAACAGTGTAACGTTCCACCTTCACCATGCCAGCGCAAGCGCACCGTGTTGTCCACAAAGCCCCATTCCCGGTTCTCCGCAATTGAGCGGGGGCAGGTTTTGCTTTGGTTTATCAGTTTGACAAAGATCAAATATGGCTTATCATACCACCGAGCGCCGCACATTCCTTTTGCAAGTCGAACAAGGATTTTTCCCTCTCACTCGCAGTAAGATTGTCGTTTATCATGCTGTGGGCAAACTCGGCTATGTCCTCCAGACGGCGACGCAGACGGTAGAAATTCATTGCGGTTTCATTTACGGTATATCCAGGGCAAACCTTTTGATATGCTGCAAAAAATTCTTCCTTTGCATAACCAAAAAAGAAGCCATCGCTAAACGAAAACAAATCCGACTCAACAGGTGCAAGCCGCAAGCCCTCCCAATCAATCAAAATCAATCGATTGCCCCACATTAAGTTCCAGCCGTGTATATCCGTATGGCATAGAACATGAAGAGGAGGATTTAGGCGCATACGTTCCGCAAGAAGTTGCAAGGCTCTTACAGCTTGCGTTATTTCGTGCGAGTGCGTTTGTAAGGCTTTCCGTAAGCCAAATGGCATGTTGTCCGCATGAATAGCTGCGTTGAGGCTATCCAAAAACGGAAGTGTATACAATTCCACAAGCTGCTCTGTTGGAACAGGTGTTTTTTCTCCGTATGAATGAAGCAGCGCGAGAATATCAGCCAGTTGGGATATTTGTTCTGACGTTAATTGCGTTTCACACAATGTTTTTCCGTCCACATACGGAAAAACTACCAAAACAAAGTTTATATTCTCTACTTTATACGCAGCATTTTTTGCGAGGATAGGCGCTATCATTTTGTCTTTTAGCGGTGTGTTGGCGGACAGCCACAGAACAGCCGGCATATACAATGCCATACGCTGGATCCACGGCTGTACCGAAGGACGGTGCTTATCATATACTTTTACAAAATATTCGCCTTTGTCTGTCTGAACGATAAAAGCGGATGCAGACCATCCACCGGGAACCTCTTTCATTGCATATACATTGAGGCCGTATTGAGCGAATAGTGCTTTACCAATATAATCTATCATTTTTCTCCACTCTATGCTTGTCTCGCCTTATCCTTCAAAAATTAACGCTTCATACCTCTAACGGCGCAACGTCCCACCTTCACCATGTCAGCGCAAACACACCGTTTCGTCAACCAAGTCCTATTAACCCTCTCTAAACTGCGGCAAACAGCTAGAGCGTTTCTTTGTAAAGGGCCAAATAATCCCCGGCCGACCGCCCCCATCCAAAGTCACAGACCATTGCGTCGGCCACCAACTTGGCCCAGCCGGCTTTGTCCGCGTAGGCCGCCTTGGCCCGACCCAGGGCCTCTACCATATCGTGGGCGTTGTAGGACTGGAAGGTAAAGCCGTTGCCACCGGCCCCCACATCGATGATAGAATCCTTCAGGCCGCCGGTGGCCCGCACCACTGGAATGGCGCCGTACCGCAGGGCAATCATCTGAGAAAGACCGCAGGGCTCGCTTTTGGAGGGCATTAAGAACAGGTCGCTGCCGGCATAGATCTGCCGGGCCAGCGCCGGGTCGAATCCAGTGCACAAAGCGACCTTGTCGGGGTGCTTTTGGGCGGCCTCTTTAAAGAAGTTCTCGTAAATATAATCCCCCGACCCCAAAATGGCAAAAGTGAAATCCGCTTTCACCAACTGGTCCAGCATATGCTTGACCAAATCCAGCCCTTTTTGGGATACCAGACGGGTTACCATGCCCACCAAAATCTGGTCGGGATTTTCGGCAAGGCCCAGCTGCTTTTGCAGAGCCAGCTTGTTTTCTTTGCGCAGGGCAACTGTTTCGACAGTGTAGTTTTTTGCAATATACGCGTCGGTGGCCGGGTCATAGGTGGTTTGGTCAATGCCGTTTAAAATGCCGGACAACTTATATTGCCGCTCCCGCCAAAACCGGTCCAACCCATAGGCGAACCAGGGGTCCAAAATCTCGGTGGCATAGGTGGGGCTCACGGTGGTCACACGGTCGGCCTGGTCAATGGCCGCTTTCATCATGTTGACGCTGCCGTCATATTCCATCAGGGCGTTCATCCCGTAAGGCAACCCCAACACATCGCCGACGATATGCATGCCGAATTTGCCCTGATACTGAATATTGTGAATGGTGAAGATGGTTTTAATATGGCTAAAACGTTCGCTGTCCTGATAAAACGCATTCAAAAAGACGGGGATCATGGCCGATTGCCAGTCGTTGCAGTGAATGATTTCCGGCACAAAATCGATATGGCGCAGCATTTCCAGCACAGCGCGGGAAAAAAAGGCGAAGCGCTCGGCATCGTCGTCGTAGCCATAAAGATTCTCCCGTTTAAAGTAATACTCATTGTCCAAAAGATAATATTTTACGCCGCTCACATTGGCCTCAAAGACGCCGCAGTATTGGTTGCGCCAGCTTAAGGGCACGTTAAAGCTTGTGACGAATTTAAGCCCTTGACGATAGACGGGGTCAATCCCGCCGTACAGCGGCATAGCGACCCGGCATGCCTGCTGGCGTGCCCGCAGCGCTTTGGGCAGCGACGCCGCCACATCCGCCAGCCCGCCGGAAGCGATAAAAGGATTGGCCTCGCTGGCCGCGTACAAAATTTTCATATAATCACCCGTTCTCAAAAGTTTGTTGTCTTTTGACGACAAGAGAGGCGTCCTTTCGGACGCCCGTATAAATATTAGATACGAATGCCCTTGGCTATGTACAAAGGATAGGTTGCAAAACCGGCCAGCTGCCGGTTATCCTGTATGGTCACGTCTTTGTCAGACACCACATAGGACAAATTGGAATTTTCGCCCACCGTGGTGCCCTGCATCAGAATACAATTTTTGACCACGGCGCCGCGGCCAATCTTTACCTGCCGGAACAGGATGCAGTTTTCCACCCGCCCCTCAATAATGCAGCCGTCGGCGATAAGGGAATTGGCCACATTGGCCTTAAGACCGTATTTGGCGGGCACTTCGTCCCGTACCTTTGTATAAATCGGACGTTCCCTGGGGAAAAGGGCGCCCTGTACTTTTTCATCCAACAGCTCCATATTGGCGTTAAAGTAGCTGGCCAGATTATAAATACGGCTGGTGTATCCCTCCAGACGGTAACCCTGGAGGACAAAGTGATCCACTTTACTTTGCAGGTAGTCGCGGGTCAGCCCCATCATGTTATGCCCCAAAGCTTCGCCCACCATTTTAATCAGCAACTCCCGCTCCAAAATGGATACATTGAGAAAGACATCGTATTCGCCTTCCTCCTGGGGGTCGGCCAGCATATCCACAATGCGACCGGTGGCGTTGGTGGTCAGCGTCATCACATCCCGATTAAAGGAAGCCAGGTGGCAGCGCTGATACGCCAAAGTCATATGGGCGCCGGATTGAATATGCGCCTCCAACATAGGGCGAAAATCAATGTTGGCAATGACATCGCAGTCGCAAAGCACCACATATTTGGCCTCCATGTGGCGCAGGTAACCCATCGCGCCGTTCAGCGCCTCCACGCTGCCCCGATAAAGTCCCGACCCGCGGGAAAAAGGCGGCAGAATGGTCAGACCGCCCCGTTTGCGGGACATATCCCAGGGCCGCCCGGCCCCCACGTGGTCCATCAGGGACTGGTAGTTGCTTTTGGTGATGACGCCCACATCCAAAATGCCGGAGTTCACCATGTTGGAAAGGGTAAAATCAATGAAGCGGTAACGGCCCCCAAAAGGCACCGATGCCACCGTTCGTTTTTCAGTCAGCATTTCTAAATTGTCGTCGTGCATATTGGAAAATACAATACCCATCACAGCATTTGCAGCCATATCATCACATCTCCTCTCCGGCAATGCGGGCCATGGGCGGAATGACCGCGCCGGGCGCAATGCGTATTTTTTCCCCAATCACCGCCACGCCCCAGTTGTCTTTGTCGGCCACATCCTCGGGCCGGGCGCCAACCCTTGCCCCCGCGCCAACCACCACATTCTCGGCCAAAATGGCGTATTCCACCACGGCGCCGGCCTCAATGCGCGCACCGGGCATGACAATGGAGTCGCGGACAACCGCGTCTTTTTCCACGGTGACGCCGGCAGATAAAATGGAAAAGTCCACCTGTCCGTATATCCGGCAGCCTTCTGTAATCATCGCGTTTTCCACCTGCGACCCCGCCGCTGTAAAGTGGGGCGGCAGCACCGGGTTGCGGGCGTATATTTTCCAGGTGGGGTCATACAGCTCCAGCGGCACAGCGGGATTCAGCAAATCCATGTTGGCTTCCCACAAGCTGTCAATGGTGCCCACGTCCTTCCAATAACCGCGGAAGGGGAAGGCGTACATCCGCTTGCCCTCCCACAGCATTTTGGGAATAATATTTTTGCCAAAGTCTTTGCTGGACTGTGGGTCGGCCTCGTCGGCTTCCAGGTAGGCCTTGAGTACCGGCCACTTGAAAATGTAAATGCCCATGGAGGCCAGGTTGCTCTTGGGCTCGGGGGGCTTCTCTTCAAACTCATCAATGCGCATGTCTTCGCCGGTGTTCATAATACCAAACCGGCTGGCCTCTTCCATCGGCACCTCAATGACAGCAATGGTACAGTCAGCATCGTGCTCCTTGTGGAAGGTGAGCATCTTTTGGTAATTCATCTTGTAAATGTGGTCCCCCGATAAAATCAGCACATGTTCGGGGTGGTACCGCTCAATAAACGGCGTATTTTGATAAATGGCGTTGGCAGTGCCGGTGTACCAGTCGGAGCCGGAGCTCTTTTGGTAGGGGGGCAAAACGAACACGCCCCCTTCCAACCGGTCCAGATCCCAAGGCTGGCCGTTCCCAATGTATTCGTTTAGTTCCAGGGGCTGGTATTGAGTCAGCACGCCCACCGTATCCACCCCCGAGTTGACGCAGTTGGAAAGGGGGAAGTCGATGATGCGGTATTTGCCGCCAAAGGGGACGGCGGGTTTGGCAATCTTGGTGGTCAGCGGCACCAGCCGGCTGCCCTGGCCCCCAGCCAGCAGCATGGCAATCCATTCTTTTTGCATAGCCATTGGATCACTTTCTTTCATTCAAGTATGATGAGAGACGCCGTAATTGACATCATTGCAGACATTGATTTTGCAGGAATACCACCCCATAAGGGGGCAGGGTAATTTCCACCGACGCCGGCAAAGAGTGGCACGGCCCGCCGGCAGCAATAAGCTCTTCGTTCCGGTGGCCCCAACCGCCAAAGGCGGCGTCGTCGGTGGCAAACACTTCGGCATAAACGCCTGATGCGGGCACCCCAATACGATAATGCTCCCGGCGCACGGGGGAGAAATTGCAGACCACAATCAGCTCTTCGCCCTTTTCGTTCAGGCGGCGGAAAGCGATGATATTCTGGTCGCTGTCGTCGGGGATAATCCACTGAAACCCGTCCCAGCTGTCGTCCACTTGCCACAGCTCACTGTGGTCCAAATAAAAGCGGTTCAGGCTTTTGACAAAACCCTGGAATTTGCGATGACTTTCGTAATCCAGCAGCAGCCAATCCAGTTCCTTTTGGAAATCCCACTCGATGAACTGACCAAACTCCTGCCCCATGAACAAAAGTTTTTTGCCGGGATGCGCCATCATAAAGGCCAAAAATGCACGGGCGCCCGCAAATTTGTCCTCATAATACCCCGGCATCTTTTGAATGAGAGAGCATTTGCCGTGCACGACTTCATCGTGGGAGATGGGCAGGATATAATTTTCGCTAAAAGCGTAGAAAAGGCTGAACGTCAGCTTGTCGTGGTTGTAGCTGCGGAAGATAGGATCCAAAGAAAAATAATCCAGCATGTCGTTCATCCAGCCCATATTCCACTTTAAGTTAAAGCCCAGTCCTCCTGCGTAAGGCGGCTTTGTCACCAGCGGCCAGTCGGTGGATTCTTCGGCAATCATCAAAGTGTCAGGATATTGGGTGAGGACGGCGGCATTCAGCTTGCGTACAAAGGCCACAGCTTCCAAATTCTCCCGCCCGCCCAGGGCGTTGGGGCTCCACTGCCGGGCCTCCCGGCCATAATCGAGATAAAGCATTGAAGCGACGGCGTCCACCCGCAGGCCGTCTACATGATACCGCTCGCACCAGCTTACGGCGCTGGAGACCAAAAAGCTTTGCACCTCCGGTTTGCCATAGTCAAACACCCGTGTGCCCCAACCCTCATGTTCCTGCTTTTGGGGGTCGGCATATTCATAACAGATTTCACCGTCAAATTCATACAGGCCGCATTCATCTTTGGGAAAATGGGCAGGCACCCAGTCCAACAAAACGCCAATGCCGTTTTGATGGCAAAAGTCCACCAAATACATAAAATCCGCAGGGGTGCCAAAGCGGGAGGTGGGGGCAAAATATCCGGTCACCTGGTACCCCCAGCTGCCGTCAAAGGGGTACTCCATAATCGGCAAAAGCTCAATGTGGGTATACCCCATCTCTTTCACATAGGGCACCAATGTTTCGGCCAGTTTGCGGTAATCGTAAGGGTTGCCGTCGGGATAAGTGCGCCAGGAAGCGGCATGCACTTCGTAAATGTTCACTGGGCTTGTATAGCTTCCCCTTTGCCCCCGTGCAGCCATCCACTCTTCGTCGCCCCAGGTGTAGTCCGCTTCGTAAAAGCGGGAAGCGGTGCCGGGGCGGGTTTCGCAGTGGCAGGCAAAGGGGTCGGCTTTCAGCAAAATGCGTCCGTCGGGGGCTTCAATGGAATATTTATAGAGCTCAAACTGAAAGATACCCTGCACGGTTACTTCCCAAATGCCCTTGTCGTTTATCTTTTCCATGGGATGAATATCCCGATCCCATTGGCAAAAATCACCCACAACCGAAACGCTGCGGGCGTGGGGGGCCCAAACCCGAAAGACGGCGGCATCGGTTTCGGCCACCCGGTGGGCGCCCAAAAGGCGATGGGCAAAATAATTGGTTCCCTGGTGGAACAAATATACCGGCAAATCGGTATTTTCTGTTTGTGCTGGCATGCAAAGCCCCTCCTTCCCCCCGGTGATGTACCCTAAAAAATGTATATTCTATCCTTATTGTAACAGTATTTGAATGTAATTTCAAGCGAAAATTGTGTAAAAACAAGTAAAAACCCAAATTTAATCTATAGCTATTTGTGCAATACATACAATAATTAGTTTCCATCTCTGTGATTCACAAATGGTTTGTGTTGGGTGTGCCAAGCGGGGAAGAAAAGTGTTGGTACCAGAATTGGAGTAGACATACAGCTGCTCCGGCAGGGATATAGCATGTCGCTCAGGCCGCGACCGGCCCATACTTTTTGGCGCAAAAAGTATGCAAAAACATTTTTCGGGGAAACCACATGGTTTCCCCACACCCCATCCTTAGGGCGAGGGTGTATGTGCGCAGGAAACGCCTGGGCTTATGGGAGGACGGGTTTGGATCTGATTTTAGGGTGCAGGGCGTGAAAAAAGCTTGATATCGATATAAATATAGAATTGGAGCAGACGTGCGGCCGCTCCGGCAAGGATGTAGCCTGTCGCTCAAGCCGCGACCGGCCCATACTTTTTGGCGCAACAAGTATGCAAAAACATTTTTTGGGGAAACCACATGGTTTCCCACACCCCATCCTGAGGGCGAGGGTGTATGTGCGCAGGAAACGCCTGGGCTTATGGGAGGACGGGTTTGGGGTCTGTGTTGGGGGTGCGAGCGGGGAAGAAAGGGCAGTGAGGCCTGTAGATCTTTTGGGCGCAAATGCGTATGATTCCACCTACGCAGCCATAATATAGCACAGCCGGGCGGAATCCAAGTTCCGCCCGGCTGTGCTGCTTGTTATCTGTGCCCTACGCGACAGGGCTCATGACCGTTTTTTCAATAAAGATTTGTGCCAGTTCGGGAACACCGCGCTCGCCTGGTTTTTCCACCACCAGCGAGAAATCATAGCCGTCTTTTTGCCATTCGGCTTTGCCCAGCTCTCCAGGGGTCTGGCTCAGTTTTACCGGCACACCGGCAATGTCGGCGGTGGTCACTTCCTGAAACTCACCGTGGACGCCGCTGATATCTTCGTTTTTGTTTGTGGCGGTGGCCGCCATCCTAAAGGTCACTTTGCCGCCGTCAATGGTGAACATCATCTGGCCAATTTTGTCGGCAACGGTGGCGCAGCTGTCCAGTTGAAATTCGGTGGGATATGCATCCACCTTAAATCCGGTGGAGCTGGTAAAATCGGGAGTGTCAAATTCCTTCATCGGGTTTACCACGTTCTTGCCGGGCAAGTCGTTACCACAGGCACCCAGCGCCAAAATCAGCGCGACGCAAGCCAACAGTACCAAAACTTTTTTCATATGCTTACCTCCTAAATGATAGTGGTGCAAGATAATAATACCCCCAAGTAACATGACTCGGGGGTATTGGAAGCAGAAGAGTATATTATTTATTTGTGGTCAACGCTGGCCATATGGCCGATGAGGGAGAGAATCTTGTTGGAGTAGCCCCACTCGTTGTCGTACCAGCTTACCAGCTTCACAAAGTTTTCGTTAAGCATAATGCCTGCTTTGGCATCGAAGATAGAGGTGCGGGGATCGGAGATGAAGTCGGTGGAGACGACATCTTCGTCGGTGTATCCCAAAATGCCTTTCAGCGAGCCATCGGAAGCCTCTTTCACTTTGGCGCAGATGGCTTCATAGGTGGTGGCTTTCTCCAGGCGGACTGTCAGGTCGACGACAGAAACGTCCAGGGTGGGTACGCGGAAGGACATACCGGTCAGCTTGCCTTTCAGCGAGGGGATAACCAGGGTAACCGCTTTGGCGGCGCCGGTGGAGGAGGGAATAATGTTGTTGGAAGCGGCACGGCCGCCTCTCCAGTCTTTCTTAGAGGGACCGTCCACGGTCTTTTGGGTGGCGGTGGTGGAGTGTACGGTGGTCATCAGGCCTTCCGCAATGCCGAAGTTGTCGTGGATGACTTTGGCCAAAGGCGCCAGACAGTTGGTGGTGCAAGAAGCGTTGGAAACCACGGTCATGTCTTTTGTGTACTCGTTTTCATTAACGCCCATGACAAAAGTGGGGGTTTCTTTGTCTTTGGCGGGGGCGGAGATAACTACTTTTTTGGCGCCGCCTTTAATATGCAGGCTGGCCTGATCCTGGGCAGTGAAGACACCGGTGGATTCCACCACATACTCGGCGCCGCAGGCACCCCATGGAATCTCCTCAGGCTTCATAATGTCGTATACTTTGACCTCTTTGCCGTTTACCAGAAATTTGCCGTCTTTCACTTCCACAGTGCCCTTGAATTGGCCGTGGATGCTGTCATATTTGGTCATGTAGACCATATAATCGATGTCCACAAAAGGATCGTTTACACCCACGATGTCATACAGGTCGGGCTGGGCCATTGCAGCGCGGAAAACAAGACGGCCGATGCGGCCAAAACCATTAATACCAATCTTAATTGCCATGAAAATACACTCCTTAACAATTTAATTACGATTCTATATTATATCAAAAACAGGTAAGATTCAAGGACTTTGTGAAAAAACAAACTAAAGATGACCAAAGACTGCCGGATGGTACAAAAGCGGCAACTGAAACGGTATGCAATCATCTATTATGCACAAGCGAATTCGGCCTGCCGTGAGATCCTGTTGTCCGTCACACACGGATTCGTTGCCTTGGGCTTGCAATATTTCACAGCTTTGGATGCATTTCCCGCCCCACCATTCCACCGCGTTTTTCGCTTTGGGGCCATATTCTTTGGCAAGTTTTGTGGCGCAAATGAATACAATATCGATGCTGTTCGATATTTTTCTGGGTTTATCGACAAAACAAATTGATTTATAGCACGTTTACCCCTATAATAGTTTTGAATTGCCGCGTTACACTATGTAACACGTAATCATCATTCCCTTTGCAAAGGTTACATGGAGGCCACAATGGATCATCGCCTGTATCAACTTTTGGCCGGCGGATATGAGGAATCGCAGATGCCGACTGCGCTTGTGGATGCCGATTTAAAAATTCGATATGCCAACAAACGCGCCCGGGCGCTGTTTCCTCATCTTTCGGTGCCGGACGGTCTTTTGATGATGATTCCTCCCGAGTCGGTTGAAAGCTGTAGGGCTGCGCTTTTTGCGGGGTGCCCTGCTTCGGCGCCCGATGCCTCTTTGGGCATGTCGGGGCGGCGGGTCGACTTTATCCCTTTCGGAGCCGGCGAGCAACAAGGCGCCATTGTTCACTTTGTGTGGGAACCGGCCAGCCCCGAGTCCGCCCCCCGCAAGCTGGAGGGCATTGCCCAGTCCATTGCAGCCTATGACAGCCAGCTGCGCAACGCCATTGCCAATATATTCGCCATGGTGTCGGTTGTCAACCAGCGGCATAAAAATGCCCAGGACGATTCCTGCGACACATATATGGACGAAATTACCAACAATTGTTACCGCATTTTGCGGGGTGTCGTCAACCATACAGAGACAGTGCGCTTTACAAGCGGTTCAAATATTTTGCTGCCGGTGCAAACGGATGTTTGGCAATTTTTGCAGGCTTCTTTTGAAGCCATGGCCCTTTTAACCGCCTCGGCGGGAATTCCCTTGGAATGGGAGCTGCCCCAGACGCCGCTTTTTACCATGGTGGACCGACAGAAACTGTTGTTGGTGCTGCCTAATATCATTTCCAATTGCTGCCGTTTTACACGCGACGGCAACCGCATTCTCTGTTCGGGCAAAGAGACGGGCGCAGGGGTGCTGGTCACCATTAGCGACAAAGGGCTGGGCATTCCGGCGCCGTATCAGGACCGGGTGTTTGATCCTTACTTCTCCTACGATCCCGACGGCAACGTGTTTGCCGGCATGGGCCTGGGCCTCACGGTGGTCAAACAGGCTGTTGTGGCCATGGGCGGCACGGTGGCGCTGAACAGCGAGGAAGGGGTGGGTACCACCATCGCCTTCACATTGCCTATCGTCCCGCCAGAGGACGAGACGCTTGTCGTTCATTCCACCGCCGCCGATTTTCTGGTGGATCGGTTTTCGCCCATCTATGTGGGCCTGTCCGACGTTTGCCCCTGCCCCAACTGAGGTTCATCATAAACGTTGACACCCTTCTTCATCATGAATCAAAAACCGCCGGCTTTCGCCGGCGGTTTTATCATGCTATGCAGTTGCCACACTCTTATTTTTGCAAGTATTCCTCCAGCGTCAGACCGCCTGACGTGATGGCCTTTGCCGCTTCTACCCCCACATAGCGAAAATGCCACGGTTCATAATGAATGCCGGTAATGCTCTCTTTGCCTTTGGGATAGCGAAGGATAAAGCCGTATTGGGCGCAGTTGGCCTTCATCCATTTGGCCTCGTCAAAAGTTTCAAATTCATCCTGCAAATCGCTGTAATACTGAAAATAATTGGCCGAGACAATGTCCACCGCAAGCCCGGTGTTGTGCTCGCTGGTGCCCGGGGCCGCCACCCATTTCGCCGCCTCAATGGCGGCCTGCTCTTTGTTGTAGCCGCTGTTTAAATATTCTTGCACCTTGTTGTTGTAAAGCCGCTCCTGGGTGCTTACCGGGCGATAGCCCGAAATAATTTGCAGTTTCAGTCCCACGGCCCCGGCGTCGTTCAGCATTTGCTGGAGGCTGGCGGCAATGCGTTTGTCCACCTGATATCCGCCCACCGTCGCCGTCTCCACGTTGTCATGGCTGACCATAGGGTGGGCGGCGCTGACCAGCACCAGCTTCCAGTCGCCGTCTTCTGTTGCCGTTTGGGACGCCGACGCCGCAGATGACGCTGTGGATGTGTCGGCCGAAGCCTCCGGCTGCGAAGCGGCCGAACTTTCGGGTTTCAGGCTGGCCTCCGCATAGCTTTGGGACGCCGATGCCGTTTCCTCCGGGCTGGCGGAAGGCGTCGAGGACGCGCCGGAAACAGCCGAACTGGCATCGTCTAAAGAGGAGGCGCCCCCCCGCGGCTGGCAACCTGCCAGCAACGGCAAGCTCAGGCACACCGACAGCAAAAAGCAAACGCTCCGCATTAACATGTTCATAGATGTCATCTTCTCCTTGCATTATGATGTTTACAATTTCCGCATTAGCGTGTTAGGGCCCCTTCGTAATGCTGCACCGCCACCGCAATGGCGCACAGCCCCGCCGTCTCGCAACGCAAAATCCGTGGCCCAAGGGAAGCCACCGCCATGTCCATGGCCCGGGCCTGCTCCGCCTCGGCGGGGGAAAATCCCCCCTCCGGCCCCACCAGCATGCCGATGCTTTGCGGGGCCGGATGAGCCTCCAGCAACCGGCTATAATGGCCGGTCGCATTTTCATAAAACAGTATGGGCAGCCCAAAGGTTTTCATACGCGCCAGCGCCTCGCTGTAAGAGATTAGGGGCTCTACCGCCGAAATGATTCCCCGACCGCTTTGCTTGGCCGCCTCAAGGGCAATTTTGTTCCACCGCGCCAGCTTGCCCGCCATCGCTTTTGGCTCCGGGCGGGAAACACAAAACTCGGTCAGCACCGGCACAATGGCCACAGCCCCCAGCTCCACCGCCTTTTGGACAATCAGCTCAAACTTGTCCCCCTTGGGTAATCCCTGAAACAGGGTGACTGCCACGGGAGGCTCGGCCATGGTGGGGTGGATTTCGGCCACCTGCACCCTCACGCAGTCTCCCTGCACCGATTCAATCTGTCCTTCGTAGTCGGTGCCCCTGCCGTCGCACAGGGTGATGCTTTCCCCTGGTTTCATCCGCAGCGAGCGGCTGATGTGGACGGCGTCTTCACCGGTGATCACGCCCATATGATCGCTGATGTCCTCACAAAAAAATCTGGGCACAATACGCTCCCCCTTATCGTACGGCGGTCATGGCAACCCAGCCCCCGGCCTCGTCGGTGGCGGCCAGTTGCAGCCCGGCCCGGGTTAAGGCGTCGGCCACTTCGCCGCTGCGGGTGTCAATAATGCCCGAGGTAATGACAACGCCGCCCGGGCGCATAAACGCCGGCAGCACCGGGGCGACAGCAATGATGACATCGGCCACAATGTTGGCGGCAATAACATCGTAAGGCCCCGCTTGTGTCAAGCGCTCGACCAAGGCCGCATCTTGGGGGACGCAGCCGCAAAGGGCTGTAAAGCGATCCCCCAGCCCGTTGACGGCGGCATTTTCCTCCGCCACCCCCACAGCCACCGGGTCAATGTCCACCCCCAAGGCCTCTTTTGCCCCCAAAAGCAACGCGGCAATGGATAATATACCGCTGCCGGTACCCAAATCCAGCACCCGGTCGCCCGCCTTTACATGCCGCTCCAACCCTTGCACACACAGCATGGTGGTGTGGTGGGTGCCGGTGCCAAAAGCCATTCCCGGGTCCAACTGGATGACCAGCTCACCGGCATCCGGCCGATAACTTTCCCACGAAGGGCAAACCACCACCCGCTGCCCAATTTTAATCGGGTGGTAATAATCCTTCCAGGCCGTGGCCCAGTCCTCTTCCTGCAGGTCGGCGGTCTCCACCTCAAAAGGGATGCCGTCTTTTGTCAGCAGCGATGTGACAATCGAGACAGCCTCTACCCGGTTGACAAAGGAGTTGGGCTCGGCGGGCAGATACAGATGAATCACGGCGGTATTTTTGTCCTTTTGCAAAAGGGCGTCGTCAATTAAATCAATATGGGCAATTTGCGCTACCATCGGCTCCAAGTCCGAATAATCCTCAATATATAAGCCATACGGCACCGCCATTTGGGCAATGGCCGCGGCGGTGTCCACCTGTGCGACAGGCACCTGAATTTTTACTTCAGTCCATTCCATTTTCATCCTCTTTTCTCTTTCCGGTGGGGAGATACGCCTTGGGCATTTTGCAAAGGTAACTGCCCAACGGCGAAACCATTTGGGTACACCGGGCTTCCAGCACCTGTCCCAGCAGCAGGTAGCTGTCCTGGGGCGCCATGCCGTATTTGTCCTCCATCCATACAATCAGCTCCCGGGTCGCCTGGGCAAAACCCTCCCGCAGGTCGGCTTTGGGGGACACGGTCATGATATAGTTTTCGTCCTCCAGCCGGACAAGATGCATGCTCCGGGGCCGGGGCAAAAGATTAATCCGCAAGGTCACCGCCGCCCGGCACTCAATGCCGCCGCCCCGGCAAATCTCCCCGTCTCCCATGACAGCGTGGACATCTCCCACATGCAAAAGGCCGCCTGCCACCGCCACCGGCAGATACACCGTCGTACCCAGGCACAGTTCCTGCACATCCATGTTGCCGCCGTGGTAGCCGGGCAAAGCGTTGGAGATAGCTTCGCCTTCCGGCGCGGTGCCCATCGTCCCAATCATCGGCCGAATCGGAATTTTTGTGTTCTCATCCCAAAGGACAAACCCATTTTCAATCGCCACCGTGCGGGTCACAAGATCCCAGCGGGTTTTTATTTCTTCCCCCATAATGTCCGCCGCCAGGGCATTGCGCCAACCGGCAAATCCGGTGTAGCCAATGCTCTCGGGCACAATGTCCAAAATCTCCACCGTCAACATCTGGCCAGGGACAGCCCCCGTGACACCCATGCACAAAGTGTGATTGGGTCCCTTGCTTTTTTCCGGCGTCCAACGGTCGTCAAGGCTTTGCAGCCAGTCGCCGGAGTTTAACTGGGTCTGCACCGTAAAAATCTCCCCCGGCGCCACATAGGTTGCAGGCGGATTGGCTTTGCTATGCTCGGTATAGGTGGGGTAGTCACGATAACTGATCAGCCGCATCTCTCTGCCTCCTCTGTCTGTTGGCCGGCCCAATGCCAGCCGTTCAATTCATTTTGTACTGTTTTATTTTACACTAGTTTGCCACCCGCCGCAACAAAAACCGCCCTCTCCCCCAAAGGGAAAGGGCGGCTGCAGCTCAACCTAGTTTAAGATATCTTTAATGCGGTCGATAAAGCTTTTGCGCTTGTCATAGTTTTTCTCTGTGGTAATGCGGTCAAATTCATGAAGCGCCTCTCGCTGGCGGGGATTTAAATTGCGGGGCACCTCGACAAACACTTTCACGTACTGATCCCCCCGGCCCCGGCCGTTCACAAAAGGAATGCCCTTGTCCCGCAGTCGAAATACCGTCCCATTTTGGGTCGATTCCGGCACTTTATATTTCACTTTGCCGTCGATGGTGGGAACCACAATTTCGTCCCCCAGCGCCGCCTGGGAAAAAGTCAGCGGAATGTCGCACCAGACATCAAAACCGTCACGATCAAACAGGGCATCCGGCCGCACCAAAACCGTCACGGTCAGGTCGCCCGCCGGGCCGCCGTTTTGTCCGTCGTCGCCGTGGCCCCGCAGCACAAAGGTCTGGTTATCGTCAATACCGGCGGGCACGTTCACTTCCAGCTTCTTGGATTTTTTCACTCGGCCAAGACCCCGGCAGGTGGGGCAGGGCTGCTTGATCACCTTGCCCTTGCCGCCGCACTTGCTGCAGGCGCGACTTGTCTGGATGACGCCAAAGGGGGTGCGCTGTTGGACGCGTACCTGGCCGGTGCCGCCGCATTCGGTGCAGGTTTCGGGGCTGGTGCCCTTTTGGGCACCGCTGCCGCCGCAGGTGGTACAGCTCTCCAAATGCTGTATATTAATTTCTTTTTTGCAGCCCTTGGCCGCTTCCATGAAGGACAGAGGCATGGTAATGTTTACATCGTTACCCCGCACCGGCCCGTTGGGGTCCCGGGTGCGGGTGGCGCCGCCAAACCCAAAGCCGCTGCCAAACAGGTCGCCAAAGATATCTCCCAAATCCCCAAAGCCAAAACCACCGGCATAGCTGCCGCCGGCGCCGCCAGCCCCAAAGTTGGGGTCGACACCGGCGTGGCCAAATTGGTCATAGCGGGCCCGGCGCTCTTTGTCCGACAGCACTTCGTAGGCTTCGTTCGCCTCTTTAAACTTGGCCTCCGCCCCTTTGTCACCGGGATTCAGGTCCGGGTGATACTGCTTCGCCAGTTTTCGATATGCTTTTTTCAGTTCGTCCTCCGTGGCGCCTTTTTCGACCCCCAGGACGGCGTAATAGTCTCTCTTTTCCGGCAAAATGACCACCCTTTATGTTATATGTATATTCATTATTACTTATTGTATTCAATTCGGCATTTTTCGACATTACCGCAAAGTCGATCTGTTGCGGTTTCACCGGCCTATCGCAAGGAGGTAAATAAGCCGAGAGGGCGTATGGTAATACGCCCTGTTCGGTATAACATCAATGTAGTTTATGCATTTTCGCCGCTGTCGTCCACTTCCTGATAATCGGCGTCCACATAATCAGAGCCGGGGGCGCTTTCGCCGCCTTCCGCCGCTGCACCCTCCTGGGGCGCGTTTTGCTGATACACCTTGCTGGAGATTTCGAAAAGCACTTTTTGCAGCGCCTCCTGTTTGGCTTTGATATCGGCAATGTCGGTGCCTTTCAGCGCCTCTTTCAGGGCGTCCACCTGGGTCTGGAAGTTGGTTTTGTCACCCTCTTCAATCTTATCCTTCAGGTCTTCCATCATTTTTTCCGACTGGTAGACCATCTGGTCGGCGTTGTTGCGGGTATCAATAGCCTCACGGTTCTTTTTGTCCTCTTCGGCAAACTGCTCGGCGTCCTTCACCGCTTTTTCAATGTCATCTTTGCTCATGCTGGTGGAGGAAGTGATGGTGATTTTCTGCTCTTTGCCGGTGCCAAGGTCTTTGGCTGTCACATGGACAATGCCGTTGGCGTCAATGTCAAAGGTAACCTCAATCTGGGGAACGCCCCGGGGGGCAGCGGGAATGCCGTCCAGCCGGAACATGCCCAGAGTTTTATTGTCTTTGGCCATCTCGCGCTCGCCTTGCAGCACATGTACCTCCACAGAGGTTTGGCCGTCGGCAGCGGTGGAGAAAATCTGGCTCTTTTTGGTGGGGATGGTGGTGTTGCGGTCAATGACCTTGGTAGACACGCCGCCCAGCGTCTCAATGCCCAGGGAGAGGGGCGTGACATCCAGCAGCACCATGCCTTTGACATCGCCGCCCAACACGCCGCCCTGAATGGCCGCGCCCATGGCGACACATTCATCGGGGTTAATGCCTTTAAAGGGCTCTTTGCCCATGTGGTTTTTTACGGCATCCTGCACGGCGGGCACACGGGTGGAACCGCCCACCAGCAGCACTTTGTCAATGTCGGCGGGTTTCAGCCCGGCGTCGGACAGCGCCTGTTTCAGGGGGCCCATGGTGGCTTCCACCAAATCGGCGGTCAATTCGTTAAATTTGGCCCGGGTGATCGTCACATCCAAATGTTTGGGACCGGAAGCGTCGGCGGTGATGAAAGGCAAATTCACATTGGCGGTCGTCATGCCCGAAAGCTCAATTTTAGCTTTTTCCGCCGCTTCTTTCAAACGCTGCATCGCCATTTTATCGCTGGAAAGGTCGATGCCGCTGTCTTTTTTAAATTCCTCGCTCAGATATTTAATCAAGCGGTCGTCAAAGTCGTCGCCGCCCAACCGGTTGTTACCGGCTGTGGCCAATACCTCCTGCACACCCTCGCCCATCTCAATAATAGAAACGTCGAAAGTGCCGCCGCCCAGGTCGTACACCATCACCTTTTGGTCCTGTTCTTTATCAATGCCGTAAGAAAGCGCCGCCGCGGTGGGTTCGTTAATAATACGCTTGACCTCAAGGCCGGCAATTTTGCCCGCGTCTTTGGTGGCTTGGCGCTGGGCGTCGGTGAAGTAGGCCGGCACCGTAATTACCGCGTCGGTCACTTTTTCGCCCAAATAGGCTTCGGCATCCGCTTTCAACTTTTGTAGGATCATAGCGGAAATTTCCTGGGGTGTATAGCCTTTACCATCTATGTTCACTTTATGGTTGGTGCCCATTTCACGCTTGATAGAGCTGACCGTACGGTCAGGGTTTGTGATGGCCTGCCGTTTGGCTACCGTACCCACCATCCGCTCGCCGGTTTTCGAAAACGCCACCACAGACG
Organism: Oscillospiraceae bacterium; assembly: GCA_031551485.1. Classification (GTDB taxonomy): domain Bacteria; phylum Bacillota; class Clostridia; order Oscillospirales; family Ruminococcaceae; genus JAVBNO01. Next base: position 2,633 of record JAVBNO010000052.1, on the reverse strand, counting down.
GGGTGGTGCGGTTTCCTTCGGCGTTGGGAATGACGACAGTTTCGCCGCCCTCCATAACTGCCACACAAGAGTTAGTCGTACCCAAGTCAATACCAATAATTTTAGCCATAATAATTTTCCTCCCTATATCGAACTATATCGAAAATGTTATTGATTCAAAAGAATGAATGGTTGTTTTAATTGGCCACTTTCACCATCGCGGCCCGTAAAATGCGATCTCCCATGCGGTAACCGGGCTGCAAAACCTCCACCACCGTATTGTCCGGCTGGCTTTCGTCTTCCACATGCAATACCGCGTTGTGGATGCTGGGTGAAAACGACTCTCCCGCTTCTCCAATCGCCTCAATGCCCATTTGGGCCAAAAGCTCCTGGAAGTTGACAAGGATCATCTCCACGCCCTTTTTGTAGTTTTCGTCGGCGCAAGGGGTGGCGGCGGCCCGCTGAAAGTTGTCAAGCAGCGGTAAAAATTTGGCCACGGTGGCCGCTACAGCGTCCGGATAAATGGCGTCCCGCTCCCGCTGGGTGCGTTTGCGGTAGTTATCGTATTCCGCCAGCGTACGCAGAAGCCTGTCGTTTACATTGGCGTAATCCTGCTGCAACTGCTCCATCGGGTCAAGGGGAGCGGCTCCAGCCGCTTCTTCCGGCGGCGCTGCGGGGCTGCCCCCGGCGGCGTCGGGCTGGGGCGCAGTGTCGCCCTCCATCATCTCTTCCTGGTTCAAATTCGGATCATTTTCCAATTCGTGCTGTTTTCTTTTGCTCAATTTGGTTCAGTCCCCTTTACGGTGATAATCACGTTAAGTCTCTTCAAACGTCTCGGACAATAACCGCCCGAGGGTGGCTGCGAAATACTCCAGCCTTGGCACCATCCTGGCATAATCCATGCGCACCGGGCCGATGATGCCAATGGCCCCCGCGCCGCTTTCCCCAATTTTGTACTGGGAAATAATTACAGACGAGCCCAGCAGTTCCATCTGGCTGTTTTCCCGCCCAATGGTAATCTGGACACCGCCCTGGTCCCGGGAAATCAAACTCTGCACAGTCTCCCGCCGGTCCAAAAGCCCAAACAATTCCCGGGCAATTTGCGAAAACTCGGCATAGGTCAAAAGGTTGGAGGCGCCGCCGCTGTAATACTGCCCTTCGCCGGCCTCCCGGCACAAATCGTAAATGGCGCTCAGCAGCTGGTTAAAATAAGCGGTATATTCCCCAAGGCTCATCGACAGTGAATTCACATAAAAAGCGGTGATATCCGCAATCTCCATTCCGGCAAAACGACCGTTGGAAAAGCGTGAGAAAAAGTCGATGACTTCGGGTGTTACCTGAAAGCTCACCCGGCAAACCCGGCTTTTCACCACCCCTGTGGTGGTAATCAGCAAAATGACCACTGTGTGCCCGCCTGCGGGAATCAACTCAATGCGCTTGACCTTGTTGCTGCGGGGCTTAAAGGTGGTGGAGATGGTGGCATATTTTGTCTTGTCGGCCAGCACCTGGGCGGCGTCGGCCAAAAGCCGGTCGGGGTCGGGGTCCTGCAAATTAAACATCGCCTCGATTTCGTCCCGTTCCCCTTTGGTCAGCGGCTTATATTTCATCATCCGGTCAATGTAGGTGCGGTAACCCAAATGAGACGGCACCCGCCCGGCCGAGGTATGAGGCTGCTCCAAAAGGCCCATTTCAAAAAGCGTGGCCATATCGTTGCGCACGGTGGCCGGGGAAAACTCCCCGCCCAAAAGCTCCGCCACCAGCTTGGAACCCACCGGCTCGCCGGTTTGAATGAAAGTCTCCACAATGGCGGCCAGCACACGCAGCTTGCGAATATCCAGTTCATGTTCCACTTGGTCCACCGTCCTTCAGTGCGCTCATGGCTTCTTTACGCGCTTAGCACTCGATATATGTGAGTGCCAACGTCTATAATGTATCATTAAATCCCAGTGTTGTCAAGGGTGTTCATAAAATGTTTACATATTTTTTAGCACTCTTTATATTTAAGTGCTAAATTAAATCGTCCCATTTACAGTATGCGCTTTTCACCGGAAAATACCCTGCGTTTCGACACAATAATCCTCCGCTTTTCAGGAATTTTTTGCTGTATCCCATCGTTTGCGATTCACCGCCCGACCCGGCCAAGGTAGACATTTTTTCTTTTTCAGACTTCGCACCCCAACTCAGATCCAAAACCGTCCCCCCATGAGCCAGGCATTTTCTGTGCACCTATGCCCTCGCCCTAAGGATGGGGGTAGGGGAAACCATGTGGTTTCCCCATAGAAATGTTTTTGCATACTTTTTGCGCCAAAAAGTATGGGCCAGTCGCGGCCCAAGCGACAAGCTATATGTCTGCCGGAGCGGCTGCACGTCAGCTCCAATTCTATATTTATATCGGTATCAGCGTTTTTTACACCCTGCACCCCAAAATCAGACCCAAAACCCTTCTCCCCATGAGCCACGCGTGTCCTGTGCACCTATGCCCTCGCCCTAAGGATGGGGTTGGGGAAACCATGTGGTTTCCCCGAAAAATGTTTTTGCATACTTTTTGCGCCAAAAAGTATGAGCCGGTCGCGGCTAGAGCGACAGGCTCAATCCTAGACGGAGCGGCTGCACGTCTCACGTATTTCTATATTGATATAGCACTCAGCACATTG
>JAVBNO010000070.1:0-5842 GCA_031551485.1 Oscillospiraceae bacterium | reverse complement strand
GTTATGTTTTATCCGAATACAAAGATTATGATGGCGTTTTTATTAATTTAGATGATGCGTTGACTAAACTGCAATGGAATGGATTCCCATCGCTCATCGTAGGATTGCCATCTGGATTTTCACATTACAGAGGTGAATCATATGCATCATCACAACCAAATTATTTTCTAAAACCATTAAAAAGGTTTGATGGTATTGACTGGGATAAATAGTTGCAGTAGAAGTATACTGCATAGTCACCTTAGAAACCAAAGGCATAACACAGCGCTCCAGTGCGAAAACCTGCTCCCTCTTAACGGCTTAGGCCAAGGGGTGCAGGTTTTGCTTGTTTTTATTTTTGCCCCCTCTAAATTGCGGAGAATCCCGTCTCTGCATCTGTTGACAGCGGCAGCCCTTTACGCTATAATGTCCGCATACAATCGAAGTTTTGGCGCCGGGATACTGCAATGCCGACCCCGCCAAAACGGTCAACATGCGTCGATGGGGAAAACGTCGTCGTCACACTGCGCCAGAGAGGGGGGCCACACGGCTGAAAGCCTCCTGCAAAGTGACACACCGTTGCCACCCCGGAGCATCGCGGTGAAAGAAGCCGCGCCGTCTCCGGCACGTTACGCCGGCGTCGAGTGGCAAAGGGCAGCGGACCCTTTGCAATTTGGGTGGTACCACGGAAGCAAGCGGCTTTCGCCCCAGTACGGGCGGAGCTGTTTTTTGTTTTACCCCCAAACCGCCCGTCCTTACCAATGAATCTTGAACCTGTTTTGGAGGAATGTATCTATGAAATGGACCGGACTGAATGAACTGCGGGAGGCGTTTCTTTCCTTCTTCGAGGAAAAAGCCCACACCCGCCTGCCCAGCGCCCCACTTGTCCCATTGGAGGACCAAAGCCTTCTTCTCATCAATTCCGGCATGGCCCCCCTTAAAAAATATTTTCTCGGCACCGCCACCCCGCCCAGCAAACGGGTAACCACCTGCCAAAAATGCATCCGCACGCCGGACATCGAGCGTGTGGGCAAAACGGCGCGCCACGGCACCTATTTCGAAATGCTGGGCAATTTCTCCTTCGGCGACTACTTCAAGCGCGAAGCCACCGCCTGGGCGTGGGAATTTATCACCCAGCGCCTCCAGCTGCCTGTCGACCGCCTCTACGTCTCCATTTATCTGGATGACGACCAGGCCTATGACATTTGGACAAAGGAAGTGGGCGTCGCCCCCGACCATATGGTGCGCCTGGGCAAAGCGGATAACTTCTGGGAAATTGGCGCGGGTCCCTGCGGCCCTTGCTCCGAAATTTACTTCGACCGCGGTGCCGAATATGGCTGCGATTCTCCCACCTGCGCCGTGGGCTGCGATTGCGACCGTTATGTGGAATTCTGGAATCTGGTGTTTACCCAGTTTAATACCGACGGCAACGGCACCTACACCCCTCTTGAGCACCCCAACATCGACACAGGCATGGGGCTGGAGCGTCTGGCTTGCATTTTGCAGGGCGTGGGCAACCTTTTCGAAGTGGATACCGTCCAAAAGATCATGACCCACATCAGCGACATTGCCGGCATTCGCTACGGTGAAAACGAAAAATCCGACGTCTCCCTCCGGGTCATCACCGATCACATCCGCTCCACCACAATGCTCATTGGCGACGGCGTGGTTCCGGGCAACGAAGGCCGGGGCTATGTCCTGCGCCGGTTGCTGCGCCGGGCCGCCCGCCACGGCCGTTTGCTGGGCATCACCCGCCCCTTCCTCCACGAGGTTTGCGAAACGGTCATACAGGAAAACGCTGCGGCCTACCCCGACCTGGTCAGAGGCAAAGATTATATCGTCAAAGTGATTTCGGTGGAGGAAGACCGCTTCGCCCGCACCATCGACCAGGGCATCGAGCTTCTTTCCAGCCTGATTGATAAAGTGGACAGCCGGATGGACCAGCCCGGCGCCCTCTCCGGGGCCGAGGCTTTCCGCCTTTATGACACATACGGGTTTCCCATCGACCTTACCCGCGAAATTTTGGCCGAGCGGGGCTGGCAGGTCGACGAAGATGAATTTGCCAAGCTGATGGATGAACAGCGCAAACGCGCCCGTGACGCCCGCGCCGCCATGGGGGATGTGGGCTGGGTCGAAGATTTGCTGGCGGCCCAGAAACTGCAAAATGAATTTGTCGGCTATACCCAGTTGGACTGTGAAGCCAAAATACAAGCCATTCTGGCCGACGGCGAAATTTCTGATAATGTAGGGGAGGGGGCCGAGGCCACCATTGTCCTGGACAAAACCCCCTTCTATGCCGAAAGTGGCGGCCAGGTGGGCGACACCGGCCTGATCATGGCGGGCAATGCGGTCATGGAAGTCTACGACTGCCGCAAATCCGCCGACGGTGTCTTCCTGCACATTGGCAAAATGCGCACCGGCGTTCTCAGCAAAGGCGACACCGTCACAGCCCAGGTCGACCGTACCCGCCGCCTGTCCATTATGCGCAACCACACGGCCTGCCACCTTTTACAGGCGGCCCTGCGGGAAGTGTTGGGCACCCACGTACACCAGGCGGGCTCGATGGTGGATGCCGAAACCTGCCGTTTCGACTTCTCCCACTTCAGTGCCATGACCCCCGGCGAAATACAAGAGACAGAAGACAAAGTCAACGCGCTTGTGCTGGGCGCCTTCGACGTCAACATTTCCGAAATGGACATCAAATCCGCCCGGGATATGGGCGCCATGGCCCTCTTTGGCGAAAAATATGGCGACCGGGTTCGGGTCTGCAATGTCTCCGGCAAATCCATCGAGCTTTGCGGCGGCACCCATGTCACCAACACCTCCCTCATCGGTCTGTTTAAAATTTGCAAGGAATCGTCGGTGGCCGCCGGCGTCCGCCGCATCGAGGCCACAACCGGCGCGGGCGTGTTGGCGCTGATTGCCCAAAACAACCATCTCATCCTGGCCGCCTGCGAACATTTAAAACTGGGCAACCCCGCCGACCTGCCCAAGAAAACCGAAGCGCTGGTGGCGGAACTGCGACAAAAAGACCGGGAGATCGCCTCTCTCAATGAAAAAATGGCCAACCAGCAGGCGGGCAAACTGTTCGAGAATGCCCAGATAATAGGCGGTGTCCGCCTTGTCTCCGCCCAATTCAGCGGCATTAAAGCCGAGGCATTGCGCGCCATGTCCGACAATGTCAAAGCCCAGCACCCCGATGTAGTTGCCATTTTGTCCTCCATTGACGGCGACAAAGGCAACATTTTGGTGGTTTGTGGCGCCGACGCTCAAAAGGCGGGTGCCCATGCCGGCAAACTCTGCAAAGAGCTCACTTCGCTCATCGGCGGCAGTGGCGGCGGCCGGCCCGACAGCGCCATGGGCGGCGTCAGCGCCGTCATGCGCATTGACGAAGCCATTGCCAAAGCCCCCGAGCTGCTGGCCGCCCAACTGCAATCATGATTTGATAAGGAGGCCTTTTCATGGACTGCCTGTTTTGCAAAATTATCGCGGGGGAAATTCCCTCCACCAAACTCTACGAGGACGATTGGATTTTGGCCTTTGCGGATATTGACCCCAAAGCCCCCACCCATATCCTCATTGTCCCCAAAGCCCATATCACCGACGCCGCCGAACTCACCCAAACCCACGGCGAGTTGCTCGGCCGCCTCTTTGCCGTCGCCACCGATCTGGCCAAATCCCAGGGGTTGGAGCGGGGCTGGCGTGTGGTCACCAATGTGGGCGAAGATGGTGGCCAATCGGTGCCCCATCTCCACTTTCACTTGTTGGGCGGCCGCGCCCTGGCCTGGCCTCCCGGCTAAAACCGCCTCTGCTTTTTCTTCAGATATGATTAACAGCCGCTTCGCTTTGCAAAAAGCGAGCCACCGGGAATGAAGAATGAAGATGAGTCGTCCGGTATTTGTGTTTGGCATCTGTTATACGGTCTGCATTGCCGCCGCAGTGTCCGCCGGCCTGCGCTGGCTGCTCTGGGGCGGTTTGGCCGCGTTTGCGATAGGAGGGCTTTTGGCCCTCCTGTTCCATGTTATGCCCAAAATAAAACCCTATCTTTATTGTGCGGCCGCGGCCTTTGTGCTGGCGGTTTTGGTCATGTGGCAATATAACGCCGCCATCGCAAACGTCAATGCCACATATCAAGGGCAAATCCTCCCCTTCGAAGGGGTGGTCACCGGCGTGCGCACCTACGCAGCCGGCCAAAGCTGCGAACTCTACGGCCATTTGCCCCGTTCCGGCGGCACCGCCTCCGTCATGGTCAGCGCCTACAGTTACGAGGCGCTGGACCTTCGCCCGGGCGACTATCTGAAAACAACGCTTGCCATCAGCGGCTCCCGTAATTCCCAGGGGCTGGGCGCTTTTCTTTCTCGCGGGGTCACCCTCTACGCCCGAATGACCGGCGATGAATACGAAACCATCACCCCTGCCGCCAAAGATCCTGTCTACTACCTGGTCATGCTGCGGGAGCAAATGGCCGCCAATATCGAAGCTGTCACTCCCGCCGAAAGTGCCCCCTTGGTTCAAAGCATCCTGCTGTCTTACACAAACGATCTGCCCCCCACTGTCTGGGATAATCTGTACAATTCCGGCATCGGCCACCTGCTGGCCGTTTCCGGCACCCACCTCACCCTCATTGCCATGGGAGTGGCGGGCTGGCTGCAAAAAATAAAAGCGAAAAAGCGCCTCCAGTGGCTGGGCGGCATTGTGACCATTGTGCTGGTGGTGACCATGGCCGGGTTTTCCCCTTCGGTGCTCCGCGCCGGCATCATGCTGGCCATCATGTTCACAGGTCGCCTCATTGACCGCCAAAGCGATTCTCTGACGTCGCTGGCGGTGTCCGCCGTGCTGCTCCTTACCCTTTGTCCCGGTTACATCGCCTCCAGCTCATTTCAGTACTCCTTTGCTTCCGCCTTGTCCATCATCCTTTTTGCCTCCCTATTGGAAGGGTGGCTGACGGCCCGCCTGAAAGCCCGCCGCCCCAACCGTGACAAGTGGATGACGCGGCTGCTTTCTCTGTTGGCCCTCTGCCTTTCGGTGCTGGTGCTCACTTTCCCCCTTACCGTCTTTAAAGGACAGACCCTCCCGACCTATACGCTGCTCACCAATTTGCTGGTCACCCCGTTGGTGCCGGCCATCTTGTTTTGCGGCGCTGTCTGCGGTCTTTTGGGCGGCATTCCATTTCTCTCCGGCCTTTTGGGCGTGTTGGGGGTGATTGGCGGTTTTGGCGCCTCGCTGCTCGCCACCCTTGCGGGGGTGGTCTGCCGCTTGCCCTATGCCGTCCTGCCTGTCCGCGAACCCTATCTGTTTTTGTGGTTCGCCCTCTTCCTGGCCGTTGTTTTCGCCCTTTACATACGCCGCCCCGGGTTCAAAACCACCCGCTACGCCCTGGCGGCCCTGTTGCTGCCCCTCATTGCCGGCATCCTCTCCCACGTGCTCCTCACCCGCAATACGCTGGAAGTGATCATTCCCCTCCAAAGCGAAGATGTCATTCTCTGCCGGGGCAATACCGCCGCTGTCATCGAATCCCCCGGCACACCGGCCGGCGTGGAGGAATTGCAGGCCCTTTTGCGAAACGCCAATGTCAAACAGGTGGATTTTATCCTCTCCTCCGACCCGGCGCCCGCCCGGCTGGCTGCCGATGTTGTGTGCATTCAAACCCTTGCCCCCGCAATGGCGGCCTTGCCGCAAGACCGATGTGACGAGGCCGCCTATTACACTTCCGGCGCCACAACGCTTACCCCCACCGATAATGGCTGCTTTCAGGCTTTGGGTGCCGTGACAGTCACCCCCGGCCGTCGCTATGCCTTCTTGCAAATGGAAACCCCCGGCGGCAAGATTACCATCTTAAAATTATCCCGCGGTTATGGTATAA
>JAVBNO010000025.1:0-14795 GCA_031551485.1 Oscillospiraceae bacterium | reverse complement strand
TCGAAATTGGCAAAGGTATTCAGCTGGTGGATGGTAAAGATGTCACGATTGTAGCCACCGGCCTTATGGTTTACGAAGCTGTCAATGCGGTAGAAATACTAAAGCAAGAGGGGATTAATGCCCGTCTCATCAACATCCATACAATCAAGCCGATCGACACAGCCATTTTGCAAAAAGCGGCTGCCGAAACGGGCCTTATCATCACGGCAGAGGAACATTCCATCATCGGTGGGTTGGGCAGCGCCGTGATGGAAGCCATTGCAGATAAGCCGGTGCCGGTTGTGCGCGTTGGCGTCAACGACGAGTTCGGCCATTCTGGCCCTGCTGTTGAACTCCTCAAAGAATTTGGCCTCTGTGCCGAAAACATTGCGGCGGTCACCAAAAAGGCAATGGCGCTTAAGAAGTAGGGAAGAGATCGATTCTAATCATAAATTCCCTGTCGGCATGCCGACAGGGAATTTATGATCACAAGCATTTTGCTGTCAAAATTGTATAACAAATCCTTCCAATCCCAAACTAAAATTGGCAGATTGAAAATATTTCAAAAACCATGGCGTTTTTTTCAAAAAACACTTGATTTTTCACAAAAAAAAGTTAAAATATACATTAGCACTCATGCACATAAAGTGCTAATCGTAGAATAAAACTTTCATGTACGGAGGACTGAACCATGAACATTAAACCACTTGCCGACCGTGTAGTGCTTAAATTGGTCGAAGCGGAAGAAACCACTAAAAGTGGCATTATCCTGGCGGGTACCGCAAAAGAGAAACCCTCCATTGCCGAAGTAATGGCGGTGGGCCCCGGTGGCGTTGTCGAAGGGAAAGAGGTTACCATGTATGTCAAAGTAGGCGACAAAGTATTGATGAGCAAATATGCCGGTACCGAAGTCAAGCTTGACAATGTGGAATACACCATCCTGCGCCAGTCGGATATTTTGGCCATTGTTGAATAAAGCACACCAGAGATAATATTAAGGAGGCAACACTCATGGCAAAAATGATTTCTTTTGGCGAAGATGCCCGCAAATCCTTGCAATCGGGCATTAACCAACTCGCCGATACCGTTAAAATTACCCTTGGCCCCAAAGGCCGTAATGTAGTGCTGGACAAAAAATTTGGCGCCCCCCTTATCACCAACGATGGCGTGACCATCGCAAAGGAGATTGAACTGGACGATCCTTTTGAAAATATGGGTGCCCAGCTGGTGAAAGAAGTCGCCACCAAAACCAATGATGCCGCGGGTGATGGTACCACAACTGCCACACTGCTGGCACAAGCTCTTGTGCGCGAAGGCATGAAAAATGTGGCCGCCGGCGCCAACCCGATGATCGTGAAAAAAGGCATTCAAAATGCTGTTGATGCGGCGGTCGAAGCGATTGTCGGCAACAGCAAAAAAATCAGTGGCTCTGAGGACATCGCCCGTGTGGCTACCATTTCTGCCAGTGATGAATTTATTGGCAAATTAATCTCCGAGGCAATGGAAAAAGTATCCACCAACGGCGTCATTACGATTGAAGAATCCAAGACAGCCGAAACCTACAGTGAAGTGGTCGAAGGTATGCAATTTGACCGTGGATACATTACCCCTTATTTTGTAACCGATACCGACAAAATGGAGGCAGTCATTGATGACGCCTACATTCTAATCACCGATAAAAAGATTTCCTCCATCCAGGAAATTCTGCCTCTCCTCGAGCAGGTGGTTCAGTCCGGCAAAAAGCTCGTGATCATTGCTGAGGATATAGAAGGCGAAGCGCTGGCAACCCTGATCCTCAACCGCATCAGAGGCACTTTCACCTGCGTTGGCGTAAAAGCCCCTGGCTTTGGCGACCGCCGCAAAGAGATGCTCCGCGATATTGCCATTCTCACCGGCGGCGAAGTAATCAGCGAGGAGATCGGCCTTGATCTGAAGTCAACCACCATGGATCAGTTGGGTCGCGCCCGCCAGGTTAAAATCCAAAAGGAAAACACCATCATTGTCGATGGCGCTGGCGATCCCGCTGCCATTCAAGATCGTCTGCACCAGATCAAAGCGCAAATTGAAATTACTACTTCCGAGTTTGATAAAGAAAAGCTCCAAGAGCGCCAGGCAAAACTTTCCGGCGGTGTTGCGGTTATCAAAGTAGGCGCTGCAACCGAGATCGAAATGAAAGAGAAAAAACTTCGTATGGAGGACGCTTTGGCCGCCACTAAAGCAGCCGTGGAAGAAGGCATTGTAGCCGGCGGCGGTGTGGCAATGATCAATGCGATTCCTGCGGTGGAAAAACTGTGCGCTTCGGCTGAAGGCGATGAAAAAACCGGCATCTCCATCGTCCTGCGTGCCTTGGAGGAGCCTGTCCGTCAAATTGCGCTCAACAGTGGGCTCGAAGGCGCTGTCATCATCGAGAACATTAAAGCCTCGAAAAAAGTGGGTTACGGCTTTGATGCTCTGCGAGAAACATATTGCGATATGATTTCTGCCGGTATCGTCGATCCTACAAAAGTGGCTCGCTGCGCGCTGCAAAACGCAGCTTCTGTAGCAGCTATGGTGTTGACCACCGAATCTCTTGTTACTGACAAGAAAGAAGAGGGCAACGCGGCTGCGGCAGCTGCTGCCATGGCTGGCGGCGGTGGCATGGGCGGCATGTATTAATCCCACACACAGTCCAAGAGGATGCCCGTTAAGCGGCATCCTCTTTTTTATGATAATGCAAAAAAATATTTTCCTAAGCTCTTGACAACTGTATCGAGTCATGATATATTTGGTTTAATGATATATCACCTTCCGATATATAGGTGAATCAAATTTAGACTATGATGCAGGAAGGAGAAGCAACATGGAAGCATTATTAAAAAGCTATCTTCCAATGTCTGAGCCCAGTTTTCTATTACTTTCCACCTTGGTGGATGAGCTTCACGGCTATGGCATAATGCAGCGTGTTGGCGATATGACCGCCGGCCGCGTTAACTTGGGCGCAGGTACTGTCTACACCATTTTGTACAAGATGGAGAATGATGGGTTAGTGACAGTGACACGGGAAAATGACAGGCGCAAAATCTATCGAATTACGCCTATCGGCATGGAAGTGTTGAAAGCGGAAGCCATCCGGCTTATCGAACTCTCCCGCATTGCTGGGATGTCGCTAAACCAGCTGGATACCATGCAATACGCGCTGAGCTGAGATGACAACAAATGATATTCCATTTTATATTGCGAGGAGGCATGGCTTATGAATGGTTTTAATAGTCTGATGCCGATATTCTGGCTGGTTCTGACAATCGTCCTTGGCGTGTTTGAAGCAGCGACTGTCCAATTAGTGGCAATCTGGTTTGTGGCGGGTGCCATCGTGGCGATCATTGCGTCCTTGCTAGGCGCGCCGTTGTGGCTGCAAATTGTTCTCTTTATTGTGGTCTCCATCATCACTTTGGTCATTACCCGTCCTTTCATCAAGAAAAGACTCAATGTCAAAGAAATCCACACCAACGCGGACAGCATGGTCGGTCGCATCGGTACAGTGCTCAGCGATATCACCGATGATAGCACTGCGGGCCGGGTTATGGTGGGAGGATTAGATTGGGCCGCAGTTGCAGAAGACGGAGAGTACATAGCCAAAGACGAAAAAGTTTTAATCAAAGCAATTTCTGGTGTCAAATTAATTGTCGAGCGCATTTTTTAATTGACGGATTTTATAATAACGGAGGGATATAGTATGCAAGCATTATTTGGTTTCTTCATTTTTCTGATTCTCATTCTTGCGGGATTAATCCTTGTCGTCGCCAACATCAAAATTGTTCCCCAGGCAACTGTATTTGTCGTCGAACGTTTGGGTACCTATTACACCACATGGCAAACCGGCCTTCACGTTAAAATACCTTTCATTGACCGCATTGCCAAAAGGATTTCTCTTAAAGAGCAAGTCATGGATTTTGCTCCCCAGCCGGTGATTACCAAAGATAACGTTACGATCCAAATTGATACCATCGTGTTTTACCAGGTCACCGACGCCAAACTTTATACCTATGGTGTAGAGCGTCCTATCCAGGCCATCGAAAGTCTGACGGCCACCACTATGCGTAACATCATCGGCGAGCTGGAATTGGATCATACCCTGACGTCTCGCGATGTAATCAACAATAAAATCACGGTAGCCTTGGATGCCGCAACCGATAAATGGGGCATCAAGGTCAACCGCGTCGAAATTAAGAATATCATTCCGCCCCGCGAGATCCAAGACGCCATGGAAAAACAAATGAAGGCCGAGCGTGAAAAACGCCAGGCGATCTTGTTGGCCGAGGGTGAAAAACAAAGTAAGATCCTGGTGGCCGAAGGTGAGAAAGAGTCGCAAATTCTGCGGGCTGAAGGCGAAAAAGCGTCTGCTATCCTGCACGCTGATGCGGTAAGAGAGCAAAAGATTCGCGAAGCTCACGGTGAGGCGGAAGCCATTGGGCTGGTGCAATCAGCATTGGCCGATTCTCTCAAACTGCTTAATGCGGCATCTCCCAACCAGAATGTGCTTGTCCTTAAGTCTTACGAAGCATTGGCCAAAGTGGCCAACGGCCAAGCCACAAAACTGATTATTCCTAGCGATATGCAAGGTCTTGCAGGTATTACCACATCCATTAAAGAAATGCTTGCCACAGACAGCAAATAGTATTAAGTGTCCCCCCATGTTTATAGAATCCGGCCTGGTGCAAAGCGAGAATTTGCATCGGGCCGGAATTGTTTGCAGCAAGAAAAGTGTAAAATTCTGGGGATCATTTTTGGATAAAAAGAGGGAAAAAGGTTGAATTTTCTTGAAGGTAGGGTATAATGGATTGTATACCATAGTATGCAATCCAAGTCATTTTAGCAATCCGATCGTATAATAAACTTGATTGTGTGGGGGGCCTTTGGCCACCCCACCAGCTTTGTCAAAATATTCTAAAACACATAGAGAGTAGAACACAACTTGAACATAGATTTGCTTGTTAATTTTTAATCTTTTCATTTATTATGAAATGATACAGGGAATGTGAGCAAGATGTGGAAAGATAGAATTACACAAATCATTTCAACTGTAAAGCTATACTACTTTTCGTCTTTTTTCTTCTTACATTATTTATATATAGCCGATCTTTTCGGTGTACAGCAAAAAGCCTTTACAACATTGTTTTTTTGAGGAGCAATATTCGATGTTTTATTCTGCAATTTGAGAGGCCAAAAAAGGGGATATAAGGGAAGATGAACATTTTGATTGTCGGCAGTGGTGCCCGGGAGCACGCGCTGGTCAAAAAACTAATGACAAGCATGCATACGACATCCATTTATTGCTGCCCGGGTAATGGAGGCATTGAGGAAGATGCCATTTGCGTCAATATTAAAACAACGGATGTAGACCTCGTCATCGCCTTTGCGCAGCAAAAGAAAATCGATCTTGTGGTCGTTACATCCCGGCAGGCGTTGGCCGTCGGTATGGTGGAAGCGCTGGAGGCAAAAGGTATATGCGCTTTTGGGCCATCTGCCGCTGCCTGTATAATAGAAAACGACAGATTATTTACAAAAACACTATTGGAGAAATATGGTATACCAGTTGTGAAATATCACCTGTTTGACTCATCACAAGCGGCTCTTACACATTTGATGACACAAAATGTTTTTCCTGTCATCCTAAAAAATAATCATGCTGGCAATGAAAATTTATTAGACACCTTTATTGCATACAATGCCCCTCAAGCCATGGCAATTGTCGAAAGAATGTTTCAGCAAGACGGCTGCCAAAAATTACTGATCGAGCCTTATATCATTGGACCGAAAGTTTCCGCCGTAATATTGACAGACGGTGTTACGGTGAAAGCGCTTGCAACAGCCCAAAGCTTCAAACGCACCCATGATGGCGAAAATGCCCCCTACACCCACGGTATGGGAGCAGTCGCCCCAAGCCCCTATTATCCCGATGATATTGCCAAAGTCTGCGTACAAGGCATATATGTACCTGCCTTGAAAGCGCTGAGGAACGAAGGTATTCATATCAAGGGATGCCTGACCTTCAATATTGTCATTACCCCTCATGGCCCACAAGTGCTGGACATAAGTTGCCGGATGCCTGATCCGGAAATACAAGCGGCGCTGTCTCTGTTGCAAACAGATTTAGTAGAAATCTTCATGTCCATCTGCGAAGACCGTTTAGATACACAGGATATTTCTATGCATGACGGTTATGCTGTATGTGTTGTGTTAAGCGACAAAAACTATCCTGACACTTTTGAAAATGGGCAGCATATCAAAGGCCTCAAAGCGGCCGCACGGCTGTCTGATGTCACCCTTTGCCACTGCGCTACCCGCTGTGATGAAGAAGGTTATTTTTCTACCGGCGGACGCGTCGTCAGCGTATCCACCACAGGCCGCTTTTTGGACGAAACGGTAGCCAGTGCCTATGAAGCGGCTCAAATCATTCACTTTCCCAACGCCTATTTTCGTGAAGATATTGGTCACCACTAAAAAGCCATCTTATGAATCCAGCGGATGCCATCGGTTTGTATCAAAAACGGATAACGAGGGATGACTCAAACGAGCCATCTCTCGTTTTTGCATTCATATCCTGGCTGTCGGGATACCCCACAGCTTTTGCACTTCCAATACTTTCGATTGTCTTTACTAAATTTGGTCAACAATAATCCATATGATTCTTCTGGAAAGAGGTCGACATATGGAAAAACGTTCAGTTGGAGCATTTGCATTTCTTCTTCTCATGCTGGGCGCACTAGTATTCAAGCTTTATTATATTACCCAAATCGATCTTCTGGCCCAGGTGGCAGAACGGCAAAGCAGTTACGGCGTGCTGGTTGCCACCACCCGCGGCGAAATATTTGATGCCAACTTTACCCCCCTAGTGGATAATGAAAGTGAGCGCCTTGCTGTCGTCACACCAGGTGCCCAAGCAGCCATGACCATTATGCAATCTATGCGCAATAAAGAAGAGATGGATCAACTTTCTGCATTATTGGCATCCGGACACCCCTTTTTATATCCGGTCAAAAACAACAATTGGACAGGAGACGGCATTACTATTTTTGATGTGACCCAACGTTACAGTGCCGACCAACTGGCGGTCCACTTGGTTGGTTATTTGGACGGTAACCATGAAACAGGCCAAACCGGCATCGAGGCCGCCTATAATGACAAGCTCAATCAGATGGGCGGCAGCTTAAAAGTGCGGTATAAAATGGACGCGGCAGGACAAGTTTTTGGCCAGCTGACGCCCGAGGTGGTGGATACTCGTCCATCACAGCCGGGCGGTGTCGTTCTCACCATCGATAAGGAGATGCAGAAAATTGTGGAGCAGGCGGCGACAAAGATGATACAGAAAGGGGCCGTTGCTGTTATGGATATAAATAGCGGGGACATTAAAGCATTGGTCAGCCTGCCCGACTACGACCCCAATAATGTGGCAAAATCCCTTGATGATGAAAATGCCCCCTTTATCAACCGGGCATTTTCACCTTATAATGTCGGGTCCACCTTCAAATTGGTGGTAGCGGCTGCCGCGTTGGAAGAAGGCTATTCGCCCACACTCTACAACTACGAATGTACCGGAGTCATTGATATCGATGGCGTCGAGTTCCATTGTCACAATCGGGATGGCCATGGCCCTATGAATATGGAGCGCGCCATTGCCCAATCCTGCAACACTTATTTTATTAATTTGGCGCAAAAAGTGGGATCCCCCGCCATTGTCAGTATGGCGCAGCGCCTTGGGTTTGGCAGCGGCACTGAATTGGCGCCAAGCCTCGGCAGCCAACAAGGGAATTTACCCACGATATCCGAACTGTCAGGTAGTGGAGCGCTTGCCAACATTGGTTTTGGCCAAGGAGATTTGATGGCAACGCCCTTGCAAATTGCCCAGATGGTTGCCGCCATTGCCAACGGTGGCAACAGCATTACACCTCATCTTGTGAAAGGCTTTACGACAGACGGCGAAACCTTAAGTGAGATAGCGCCTGCCTATGCCCAGTCCCGCGCCATGTCACCAGAGACGGCCCAAATACTAAAAGAATTTATGGTACACACAGTCGAGGTTGGCAGCGGTATTAACGCAAAACCGCAAAGCGGTGGGGCAGGGGGGAAAACCGGTTCTGCTCAAACCGGCACTTACAAAGGCGAGGAAGAAATTGTTCACGCCTGGTTTGCCGGCTTCTTTCCTGCCGAAGCACCTAAATATTGCATTGTTGTCCTTAACGAAGGCATGGATTCCGGCGGAAATTTTGCGGCTCCAGTTTTCAAAGAAATTGTCGATCAAATAAACGCGCTCGCGCCTCAAAATTAAATCAGGCAAAAGGTTGATATTGTACCTCTGATCGTTTATAATTTGGGTGAATGGAAGAAACGGAAAAAGAGGTGGCAATATGTCGAAACAGGATTTTGGGCTGGTGCTGGGTGTTAGTTGCGAACTTCCGGATGAATATATCGAAAAGTATGGAGTCGATGTGGCGGACATGCTTTATACGATTGAAGGCGTAAGCTACAAAGGTTACAAAGGCGAGCTAAGCAACAAGGAATTCTACGACAAAGTACGAGCCGGCTCGATGCCCACAACCCACCAGGTCAACCCTGAGGAAGCTGCCAGGCTCTTTGAAAAGCATCTGAAGGCAGGCCGGGACGTTCTCCATATTGCTTTTAGCTCTGGCCTCAGCGGCAGCGTAAACAGCGCTCGCTTGGCACAGGAGGAATTATCCGCCAAATATCCAGACCGCAGAATTGTTGTGATCGATTCGCTTTGCGCAGCCCAAGGCGAAGGTCTTTTGGATTATTATGCCTGCGAAATGAAAGCGCAGGGCAAGTCTCTTGACGAAATTGCCCAGTGGGTGGAAGAAAACAAGATGCGTGTAAATCACTTCGTAACAGTAGACGATTTAAACCATCTTCATCGTGGCGGCCGTGTATCCCGCGCTTCCGCCGTGCTCGGTGGCCTTATCGGTATCAAGCCAATGCTTTATATGGACAATGAGGGCAAACTGCAAGTCTACGATAAAATCCGTGGCCGCAAAGCCTCCATTGAAGCACTGGTTGATATGATGGTGAAAAAGACAAAAGGTATGCCGCCACAAAAAGTCTTTATCGGCCACGGCGATGCGTTGGAAGAAGCCGAGCAGCTTAAAGCGTTGGTGATGAAAAAAACCAACTGCAAAGATTTTGTTATTACTTATATCGGCCCTGTCATCGGGTCACATACCGGCCAAGGGGTGCTGGCGTTGTTTTTCCTGGCTGATAACCGTGATCCTGCATAACGCTGTGTGTTACGTAAATAAAGTTTAAAAAACCTGAAGCAGGTACAACTGCCTCAGGTTTTTTTCGTTTTTACCGTTAACTGTAAAACGATTTGCCAGTGAAATAGCATTGAAAAAAAGCGAATAAAAAGTTAAAATAAAAATCAGAAACAGTAAACCGTCAAGGCATTCCAGCGGCAAGAAAAATTCTTTGTGGGGGCGCGTCATAATGAGTTGCAAAATTGTCAATCTGGAGCAGGGAATGCCCACAGTGGACACGGCCATGAATCGGTTGAAGCAGGCGTTGGCTTCCGCGAAAATGGAGCGCGCACAGGCGCTCAAAATTATTCATGGCTATGGCTCAACAGGCAAAGGCGGCGCCATCAAGCAAGAAGTTCATCGTTTTCTGACCGAAAAAAAGCGCCTGGGCCAAATTAAAGCTTTTGTGAAAGGCGATGAATTTACGCCTTTCTATGCCGACGCCCGCAACGCCATCGCACTGCATCCCGGTTTGACAAAAGACAAAGACTATGGGAAAGGGAACAATGGTATTTCCATTGTGGTGCTTTAATGAAAGAGAAAAAACCTACATATCACCGGCTTTGGTTTTTGCTTCTTGTTCCTTTTTCTTTTGGCATTACATATTGGGCAAAGCAAAATCCCGACACCGTCGAAAAGTATTACGCCCTTGGTTTTTATCCTGCATATGCCAGACTAATCGGCGGCTTTACAGCAAAACTTCCGTTTTCACTTGCGGAGCTGCTGCTCATTTTAGTTGTGGCTGCTGTGCTCCTGGCAATTGTTTTCACTACAATTGCGACACTGCATAAAAGCGCTTTGGCCCGTCGGATCCCTAAAACCTTTGTCGCTACCGTTTTGGCGGTCGCATCTGTTCTTTACTTTCTTTTTACCATCGGTGGCGGTCTCAACTATTATCGTTACAATTTTGCGTTCTACAGCAATTTCTCGATTCGTGATTCATCGGAAGTGGAACTGGCCGCCCTTTGTGACGAGCTTATTGCAAAAGCCAATGTTTTACGCCGAAAATTACCTGCAGACGAAAACGGCATTATGATATTGACACCATGGGAAAAGCAAAATCTTACTGCCGAAACCCAAAGAGCATACCGCAAAATTGCCGCCCAAGAGCCTGTTTTGGCCCTGGGCGGCATTGCGAAAGCAAAGTCAGTCTGCATCAGTGAGGCAATGTCCTACGGCCAAATTGTCGGCATTTATGTCCCTGTCACTCTTGAGGCCAATTACAACCGCTTCACCCCCGACTATGCGCTTCCATCCGCCATTTGTCACGAATTGGCACATGCCAGCGGTTTCATGCGGGAGGACGAGGCCAACTACATCGCTTTCCTCGTCTGCCGCCAAAGTGATAATGTATCTCTTCAATACAGCGGTATGATGCTTGCCCTGAGCCATTCTTTGTCAGCTCTCAATGATGCCAACAGCTACCTATATTACGCCGCGCTGGATCGCATGTCTGATTCTGTAAAGGCCGATATGCAAGCCTATAACCGCTACTGGGAAAAATACGACACCTTGGCCGGCGACATATCCGAGCAAATTAACGACGTCTATCTCCAACTCAATGACCAAAGCGATGGCGTTGCCAGTTATGGCCGCATGGTGGACTTATTACTCGCGGACTACCGCCAAACGCATGGACTTGATTGAAGCATAGCTATACAAGGAAAAGACGGCCTCTGTATCACAAGAGGCCGCCTTTTTATATGAATCTGAATATGCCCAAAAGCATAATCAGCGTCCCTGGCAGGACATCAAAAACCTTGGTGTATTTTCCGATGCGGGTAGAACAGTGTCCAACCCGTAGCCCAATGTTTAAAAATAAAAGCTGTGTCAGTCCGATTAAAAACGGTATGTACCAGGCTGTCATGCCTGAAATGGCGCTGGCAAAACTGGCGCCGATAGAATCTAAAGATAACGCAAAGCCAATCAGCAGCGCTTCTCCCGCCTCAATTACCCCCGATTGATCGCGGTCCCCAGCAGCAGGGTGTCGCAAAATTTGGATGGTAATGCCCAATGGCTTAATAAAAACATTAAAGATGATGCCGTCATGCTTTGAAATAGTGGGGGACTCTTTTTCTTTGCGAAGTGATGTGACCAAAAGTCCAAGTCCCAATACGATCAGAATGCCACCGCCCATATATTGCGCCAATGATGGGGGAATGAAACCGGCAATTCCACCTCCAAACCAAAGAGCCGCCGCAGCGTAAATCATAGAACAAAAGGCAATAATACATTTAGAAACTGTGGGAATGATTGTGCCGCGAATCCCATAAGATGCGCCCAACACGATAGAATCCATACTCAGCGACACACATAAGGCCAAAATTCCAATCAACATTCTCTCACCCTCAAACATCCGTCTTGCCATACTATGAGGGAAAGAAAATCGCTGTTACAATTTGTCAGTGGGACTTTACCCGGATATCTGCTCTCAAATATGCCGCCGGATGGGATAGAGAAAAAAACAGAGTATCCTTTTGTTGTCCTGGCGCGTCAAAATATAAGCAATAACATCCGGGCAAAATATCACCAATATGATATTTTCCGCATGCATCTGTTTTGGCAAAACCAATCGGCAAGTTGGGTTTCCACGGCAGGCATAATAAAACAGATATCCCACTAACGGGGCAGTCTGCCATATCTACAACACATCCATCAATACAGCCAGTTTGCAAATCGCTACTACCATATCCCTTTTCGGGGAAATCACAACGCAGTCCCATAGCATTCTCCTCGTAAAATCAGAAAGGTCCGCCCGTCGGCTTTCATGATATATCGTATGCTTTTTATCAAAAAGCCGTCCCAAAGTACAGATAATGGAAGAAAACGGGAGATAATCGTACCAAACCGGACAAATTGAAAATTTACGGCTTAAATGAAGGGTTAAACGGCAAAAAACAGTTGACAATGTCCATTTTCGGGGTGTATCATAAGGATAAAGAAATACACCTCGGTAGGTGAGGTTACTACAAGGATACGGGTTGATGCCGCAAAGAAATAGAAATATTTTTTTGCTGGTTAGCAGATCTTGTCGAACACAAAGGCTTGATCTAATTCAACTTCATCGCCTTGCAGAGCCAAAGCTCATACGAGTGGTTTGATACGCATGTTGTGTAATCCCACTCGCCTGCCGGGTGGGCCTTTATTTTGCCGTAAAACAGCAGAAAGGAGACAAAACACCGTGGACGTAGACCGAAGTACCCCCCCTCGAAATATCAAAATCAAAAACCACTCCGGTCGCAATACACTGCCGGTGTTTTGTTTCGGAGTGGCAAAAGGAGGTCAAAACAATGACACAAGAACTCTTGGAGCTCATTGAAGCCAAAAAATACTTCCAGGCGCGCAACCTCATTTTAGAGATGAACGCCGCCGATATCGCAGCGCTTTTCGAAGAGCTGCCTCCTGAAAGCGCTGTCGTTTTTTTCCGCATGCTGCCAAAAGAACTGGCCGCCGATGTGTTTGCCTATATGTCGACTGACAATCAGCAGCGTATTGTCGAGGGCATGACCGATAAAGAAATTACCTGGATTTTAGATGAGCTGTTTTTGGATGACGCCGTCGACTTTTTGGAAGAAATGCCTGCCAGTGTTGTCAAGCGCGTCCTCAAAAATATTGATCCAAAAACCCGCAATTTAATTAATCAATACCTGCAATACCCTGAATTTTCTGCCGGCAGCATCATGACCAACGAGCTGGTGGATCTCAAAAAAAATATGACTGTGGCGGATGCCTTTACCCGCATTCGCAAAACGGGTGTGGATAAAGAAACAATTTATACTTGTTTTGTCGTCAATCAGAATCGTAAATTGGAAGGCGTCGTCACCGCCAAGACATTGCTCTTGGCCAACCCGGACGACAAAATCGAAGACATTATGGACACCAATGTCATCCGCGTCCACACTCGTGAGGATCAGGAGCAGGTGGCTAAAATGTTCAGTAAATATGACTTGCTGTCCTTGCCGGTCGTTGATAATGAAGACCGCCTGGTGGGCATTATCACGATTGATGACGTTGTGGACGTCATCCAGGAGGAGAATACCGAAGACTTTGAAAAAATGGCGGCTATCACCCCTTCCGAAGACACTTATTTGAATACCTCGGTGCTCAAGCATTCCCGCCAAAGATTCTCCTGGCTTTTGTTTCTGATGCTCTCCGCTACCATCACCGGCATAATCATCACTCACTACGAATCTGCAATTTCGGTCATGCCGGCACTTGTCGCTTTCATCCCCATGCTTATGGACACAGGCGGAAACTGTGGCTCTCAATCGGCCACACTGGTCATCCGTGGCCTTG
Organism: Oscillospiraceae bacterium; assembly: GCA_031551485.1. Taxonomy (GTDB): domain Bacteria; phylum Bacillota; class Clostridia; order Oscillospirales; family Ruminococcaceae; genus JAVBNO01. The sequence continues at coordinate 1,236 of JAVBNO010000025.1, read as the reverse complement.
CCCTTGATGAGATTCGTCCCTCTGATTTCTTCAAAATTCTTATTAAAGAATCCGAAATTTCTCTTGTTGTCGGCGGCGGCCTTGCCATTATCAACATGATACGAATTTGGCTGACCAGCCACTCCATTTTTTTGGCTATCACCGTTTCCCTCAGCCTCTACGCCACCGTCTTTATTTCAAAAGTGATAGGCTGCATGTTGCCTATCTTTGCCGGCAAGTGCAAAATTGACCCGGCTGTTATGGCTTCGCCACTTATCACTACAATTGTGGACGCTTGCTCCATTTTAGTTTACTTTAATCTCGCAAAAGTGATTTTGAAAATATAGGGAGGACTGCATCATGATTAAGCATGTGATCATCTGGCGATTAAAAGACGAAGCCGGCGGCAAAACAAAAGTCGAAAATGCCGCCGAAATGAAACGCCAATTGGAGGGTCTCGTAGGTAAAATCGACGGTCTCCTCAAGTTAGAAGTCGGTTTTAATTTTAATGGTAAAGGTCCCGACCTTTGTCTCTATTCCGAATTTCCCGATAAAGCTGCCCTTGCTTTCTACGACAAGCACCCCCTCCATGAAGAAGTACGAAAGTTTGTTCATAGCGTGGTGGAGGAACGTGTCGGCGCCGATTATGAGATGGATTAGCGCAGTGCAACCATAGCAAAAGCCTTGTGGCCTAAATATAGGCCACAAGGCTTTTGCTATAGCCGATGGTGCGCGAGCGCTGATCTGTCGATGACGAATTTCTATCATTTTCACTTTCGCCCTTTTCCAAGCTTCACTCATTGGCAAGGCCTTACGATCAATCGCTCCTGACTGCGCAATATATTTTTGCTTGCGTTTTCTTATCTTTCGTTCTATACTGTTTTGCAGACATTGTCATTTTGAGAGGGGGGAGAGGCGTGAATATCCGTGATATTGCCAAGCTCGCAGGTGTATCTGTAGCGACCGTATCAAAAATTATTAATCGTAAAGACGCTGACATCAGCGAAAAGACCCGCGAAAAAGTGTTGGCGATTATCCAGGAAAATCAATATTCCCCTTATTCGAATATAAAAATTCATGTGCCTTCCAAAAACATTGGCGTGCTGTTGCCTTCACTTGCAAGCGGCGCTTTTCCCATGTTGGCCCAGCACCTTGAAAGGGCTTTATTGCAGGAAGACTTTCACATGATTGTGCGAAGCGCCAATCCAGAAGATACGTTGGAACACGCGAAAGAGCTTGCTGCCAAGAACATTGATG
>JAVBNO010000057.1:0-3419 GCA_031551485.1 Oscillospiraceae bacterium | reverse complement strand
GGCGGGGAAACCATGTGGTTTCCCAGAAAAATGTTTTTGCATACTTTTTGCGTCAAAAAGTATGGGCCGGTCGCGGCCCGAGCGACAAGCTATATTCTTGCCAGAGCGACTGTACGTCTGCCGTACTGCTATTGCATATCGGTATCGATATCGGCTTTTTGTCTCTTCAACACGCAAGCGCCACTGTACCCAGCGCCAACGCAGGGTTTTCCGATACAACAAAAAAAACGGCCAGTTGGCCGTTTTTTTGTCTGGTGATCCACCGGAGGCTCGAACTCCGGACCCCTTGATTAAAAGTCAAGTGCTCTACCGACTGAGCTAGTGGATCGAAATAACGCTTGCCTATTATAACAACTGCATATTCCCTTGTCAAGATCAAAGCGACCTCTTTTTCGTTTTTCCTTTTGCCTTTGGCAGATTCGATAGTGACAAGGCCGGACAAAGACGGTATAATCAAAACAAAGTGGCAAAATTAGTGGAAATATAACCCAAAAAAGCAGGAAGGAGGGCGCCGCATGGTGAAGCTGGATACCGACATCCGCTTTTTAAAAGGGGTGGGCGAAAAACGCGCCGCGCTTTTTGAGAAGCTGGACATCCGCACCGTTGGCGACCTTCTCTATCATCTGCCCCGCTCCTACATCGACCTGTCCGCCCCCCACGCCATCCGGTCGGCGCCGGTGGGCGAAGTGGCGGCGGTGGCGGCCCGGCTTGTGGAAAAGTCGCCGGAGCAGCGGGTGAAAGGCGGCCTTTCCATCTTTAAGCTGCTGGCCACCGACGACGAGGACGACTTGCTCGTTACTTTTTTCAACGCCAAATACACGGTGGCCGCCTTAAAAGAAGGCACCGAATATATTTTTTACGGCAAGGTGACCGGCACGCTGCTCCGGCGGGAAATGGCCTCTCCTCTTATTTTTCCGAAGGAAGCCGACTGCCGGCTCATGCCCATATATCCTCTCACCGCCGGTATTACCTCCAAATCCATTGTCAACAATATAGCCACATTACTTGCGCAAGTGGAAGAAATACCCGACCCGCTGCCCGGCGATATGCGCGTCGGTTACAAGCTGGCGACGCTGGACTACGCGTTGCGCACCGTTCACCGGCCGCCGGATATGGCGGCGGCCCAAATGGCCCGCCGCCGGCTTATTTTCGGGGAACTTTTGGAGCTGGCGCTGGCGCTGGGACAGGTGAAATCCCGCCGGATTATTGAAACGGTGCCGCCGATGGCCGACGTTTCCCTGGAACCCTTTTGGCGCAGCTTGCCTTTTGCCCCCACCAATGCTCAAAAGCGCAGTGTGGCCGAAATTGCGGCCGACCTGCAAAAGCCGGTACCCATGAGCCGCCTTTTACAAGGGGATGTGGGATCCGGCAAGACGATGGTGGCGGCGGCGGCGGCCTATTTCACCGCCCAAAATGACGGCCAGACCGCCCTGATGGCGCCCACCGAAATTTTGGCGGAACAGCATTACCGCAATCTTTCCCGATTTTTGACACCGCTTGGGGTGGATGTGGTGGTGCTGACCGGTTCGATGACCGCCAAAGAAAAAAATGCCGCCAAGGCCAAAATAGCGGGCAAAGACGGTCGGGGGGCAGGGCTTGTCATCGGCACCCATGCCTTGATTTCCAAAGATGTGGTCTTTGCCAATTTGCGCCTTGTCGTTACCGACGAGCAACACCGCTTCGGTGTGCGCCAAAGGCTGGCGCTGAGCGAAAAGGGGGAACATCCCGGCATATTGGTCATGTCGGCCACCCCCATCCCCCGCACGCTGGCCCTCATCATCTACGGGGATTTGGACTTGTCGGTCATTGACGAACTGCCCCCCGGCCGCAAGCCAATCAGCACCTGGCTGATTGATTCCCGCAAGCGGGAGGACGCTTTTGGCTTCATTCAAAAACATTTGGACAAGGGCTTGCAAGCCTATATCATCTGCCCTTTAATTGAGGAAGGGGAGCTGACCCCCGACCTGAAGCCGGCGGTGCAATATGCGCAAGCGCTGCAAACAGAGCATTTTGCCGATTACCGGCTGGGGCTTTTGCACGGGCGGATGAAGGGGGCCGACAAAGACGCCGTGATGCAGGCCTTTAGCGAAAACAAGCTCCAGCTTTTGGTGTCCACCACTGTGGTGGAGGTGGGCGTGGATGTGCCAAACGCCGTGATTATGATGATTGAAAATGCCGAGCGCTTCGGTTTAAGCCAGCTCCATCAACTCCGGGGGCGGGTGGGACGCGGCAGCGAGCAAAGCCACTGCATTCTGCTGTCCGACGCCAAAGGGCCGGAGACCATGGCCCGGTTGAAAGTGCTGACCAAAACTCAGGACGGTTTTCAAATTGCCGAGGCGGACTTGAATTTGCGGGGGCCGGGGGACTTTTTCGGCAACCGCCAGCATGGGTTGCCGGGGCTGCAAATGGCCGATCTGGCCGGGGATATGGCGGTGCTGAAAGAGGCCCAGCAAGCGGCGGAAGAGCTGCTGGCCCAAGACCCGGAACTGGAGGGGTGTCCCCTGCTGCGCGCCCGGGTGGAACATATGATTAAAGAGGCGGGCGACCGGCCCAATTGAGAAGCCGCCGCGCCATTGCCAAAGGCAACTGCCCAAATGGCAAAAGGGAAAGGAAGTTAACCGATGGAAGAAAAAAACCAGGAGCGCCGTTTTTTGCTGCATACGATTATTGGGACGATGATTGCCGCTGTGGTCGGCATTGTGCTGAATTTGGGCCCTTCGATGGACGAAGCCATGGCGAAACCCGTAAGCCTGCTGGGTTATGCTGCCAGCGCCGTGGTGCTGGCTGTTTGGCTGCGTTTTGCCATTAAAGCGGGGCAAAACGGCTACCGCAGCTTTTTGGTGTATGCCGCTATCTATTGGGTCTTTTGCATTGCCTGCTGGTACACCACCAATTTGTCCATTGCCACCGGCATCGACCTGACCGCCATCGCCTTTTTGGGCTTGATTTTGCTCTTTGTGCCTTTTTACGGTGTGGTCTATCAGTGTGTGCATACCCTGAAAATTGACTATGTCTATGGGTTTATCGTGCTGTTTCTCGTCATCATCGGCGCGTTTTTTGTAGCTTACCGCAGTTTTGCCAGCCAAAGCGTCTTTTCCGCCGAGGAGGACGAGGAGAATACGCCCGAGTAAAAGATTGGACCAAAGGCTGGCCAGAAGGGCCTCACCTAAACGGCGCTGATATGATCACGATCTGGCAGATGTACAGGGTTCATTGTCTGCAATATACTTTTCATTTCATCCCCCTCGGAGAGTGGAGGGGGTTCGTGGGGGAACCTAGGCAGAATATAATATCAAGTGCAACAAGAGAAAGTGAAATAAAAAAGGCAAACATGGCAACCAAGGTGTAAAATGCAGTTACCACACAACATATACACCAGGAGGTCGCCATGAAGCCATACACACATTTTACACTGGCAG
>JAVBNO010000058.1:0-23958 GCA_031551485.1 Oscillospiraceae bacterium | reverse complement strand
CTGCCTGCCCGCCGGAATTTTTACAGGGCTTTTTGCCGGTGTTGGGTTCTCATCGGGCGGTGTTTTTTTGAAAAACTGGTAAAGGGTACATATCAGCAGAAAGGTGGAAAAAATGATGATCAAAGATATGACCAAATTCTCCTGAATGTACTTGATGGCGGCACCTACTTTTGGTATGTTCAGAACCTTTTTACCGATCAGCATTTCGCTGGGAATCGGCGGGTCTTCGGCGTTGTTGGAATCTCCTTTGGTGACAAAAAAAACACCCTGCTGTCCACCAAGCTCGGTCTTAATGTCTACGACACGGTGGGTCAGGTAAGTGTTGGAATTCCACCCGGGCACAAAAGTAATGATGTCGTTTTTGGAAACCTCTTCGGGCTTGCAAAGTTTTACAATAATCATGTCGCCCGCGTAAAATCCATCGGTAAATCCATGAGACATGCTATATTCGCCCGGTGTCATGGATCCTGTTTCCACATTGTAAAAACGATATCCGAAAATGGATTTTTCGGGGTTGTCGCTAAGCGAAAATAATGTGGCGCCTCCTATCAGCGCAACCATAGCCGCATAAAAAAGAATATTGGACAGGACACTGCTCTTTTTCTTTTTGGCTTTGACCACAACAACCTCCGGCAGAGGTTCTCGCTTGGCGATCGTTGTGGCTTGTTCCGCTGGGTAAAAATACGGCGGAACATTGGGCTCCGGCATCGGTGCTGGTACCGGCCCGGCGGCTGCGGCTTTTCCCGTCGGGTAGAAATACGGCGGAACGTTAGGTCCCGGTATCGGCCCGGGTACCGGCTCGGCTGCTGCGGCTTTTCCCGCCGGGTAAAAATACGGCGGAACATTGGGCTCCGGCATCGGTGCGGGTACCGGCTCGGCGGCTACGGCTTTTTCTGTCGGGTACGAATACGGCGGAACATTGGGTCCCGGTATCGGCCCGGGCACTGGCCCGGCGACGGCTACGGCTTTTTCTGTCGGGTGCAAAGGCCGTGGAATGTTTTGTCCCCATGCTGGCGCAGGTTCATGATGTTCACTGAACTGCGTGTTTGTGGCAAAGGGATTCTCGTCTATATTTTGCGAAGACAATCTCTTCAGATTGGCCTCTAATTCGTCTAAAAGCGAAAGGATGTCCTCTTCATGCTCCACCCGTTCGTTTTCATATCCTTCCATATTAAGTTCTCCCCAGAATCTTCACGGCCGACAATCTTTTGCTAGTTGCCGGACTATCCCCTACTCTAATCGACTTCTTCAAATTCTTTTGCTACTCGAAACCGCTCTAATATTCAATTTTGTAGGCTAATTATACAAAGCAACTCCGCTTTAAAAAATGACGTATGTAACGGAAAAAAATAGAAATTGATCAAAAAAGGGTGAATACAGGCATTGTTATTACTAATGAGCTCTATTTTTTCAAAATTTTCCCACAAAAAAATCAAATAACCTCTATTTTTCGCAGAAATACGGGGGTTTTTGGTTTTTTTGCTTTTTGACGGGTAAAAAGCACTTGCACATCCATTCGTTTAGTTATAGCCAAAACTTAAAATGTAACACTCTGCCAAGAGTCTGTGTATGTCTTTGGAGGCAAAGGGCAATTGTAACGATCTCCGTATACAAGCTTGCATCACCGTCAGACCGACCTGCCACTGCAAATGTTAAAAGAATATGGGCATAAAAAACAAAAATCAAAAAATAATAAAGGCAAGCATACTCAAGTTTTGGAGAACAGGAGCAATATAATGGGATTGAAAAAACACCTATTAACAACTGTGGCCATTTTGACAATGGCTTTTTGGGGCGGAACAATGCAATGCGCTGCCGTTGAAATCACGGACAACACCACAGCTGACATTACTTTTTTGCCGGGCACATTGAATATGGCGCAAATGTCTGCATTTAGTTTTAATCCGCTGACGATTTCCAGCACGCCACAATCTTCCAGCGCACAGCAAAGCTCCGTTTATCTTGACATTCATGATTTGCGCGGTTCCGGAGTCGGATGGAAGGTGACCGCTGTCGCCAGCCAGTTCACCTCCAACGCCAGTCCTTCGCTGCCGGGTGCGCGCCTCTTTTTAAACAACGGCGCAGCCACCGCTACACCGCCGACAATTGGTGACAACCCTGTCGTGGTTCAAACCATCACGCTGGATGCCGACGGCACCTCTTCGGCCAACATCGCGACGGCCGCCGTCGGCCAGGGGCTTGGCAATTGGAGTCTGACATGGGCCAGCGCCGACGTCTCGATAAGCGTTCCGGGCGGTGTCGCGACGGCAGGCACCCACACCTCGATTATCACATGGACATTGACGGATGCTCCGTGATCAACCCTACAATATGGAATGAAGGAGATGGATGCATGTCCAAAAGACATTTAAAATGGATTGGTTTGGTATTGTGCGGCAGCATGTTATTGGTGGCGCTTGTAGTGCCGGCCGCCGCCCAAGAGATTGATACGGTCGGTTTCAGCGCCAAGGCGATTACTCCCGAAAACCAAGTCGACCCCAATTTAAGCTATTTTGACCTGCGCGTAAGACCTGGAGATACGCAAACCATCAGCGTTTATTTAACCAATGAAGGCAAAACGGATATTATTGTGGATGTTGCGCTGAGAGCGGCTTCCACAAATCGAAATGGTGTGATTGAATACCAAATACCTGCAGCGCCGGATGAAACGCTGGTAGTTCCCTTTGATACCATATCTAAAACAAATCCGGAAATATCGGTTCCCGCCAACAGCGCAGCCACTGTCAATGTTGAAATCCGTGTGCCGGAGCAGCCGTTCAGCGGAACCGTTTTGGGCGGCATCGTGCTGACCAAACGCACAGACGGAACGGCTGAATCGGCCGTGGGCATAGACAATCGGTTTTCGTACGTGATCGGTGTAAAGCTGACAGAAGACAGCGCTGCTGTCGCGCCTGAATTTCGCATCAAGTCGGTGGAGCCGACGCTTGTGAATTACAGAAGCGCTATGTCGGTCGGCATCCAAAACCGTGCGCCCTTAATTATTAAAAATGCCAATGTAACGGTTGATTTGTATCAGGGATCAAACACCACGCCGCTGCTTTCTGTCACCAAAGCGCCGGTGGATTTTGCGCCAAACTCTGTTTTCCCTTTGCCGGTGGAGTGGAACGACCTGAAAATGGATCCCGGCGCTTATCATGTCGCTGTCAAACTCAACCATGAAGGAAAAATGTTTGAGTTAACCCAAGACTTTACAGTTGGCCAGCAAGAAGCCAACCAGGTCAACCAAGGCACCCTCTTCCCCCCTGCGTCCAATGCCTTTGACCGTTGGTTGTGGCCAGTCGTCACGATTGTGTTGCTGATTGCTGCTTTCCTTTTGTTCTTCTTTTGGCGCAAAAGCAAAAAAGACAGCTAAGTAATGCGATCAGGTCTGATAAAGCATTAAAGGAAAAGCTATGTGGAAAAACAGGGTGTTATGGTATCAGACAATTCTCTTGCTTGCCTTTTTGTGTTTGCTAACCTTTGGCGTGTTCGCAGGCGTTTGTGAAAGAAGTCTGACACAGACGCCTGCGCTTTTGAGCGAAGAAAATATCGCAATCGAATCCTCCTTGCCCGAATGGACGCCCCCCTCAACCGCGGAGGAAGCACCCGCCGCCCCAGTTCCCGATGAAGCCAGTACGGAAGACAGTACCGCACAGAGTGTGGAAGCGCCCTCCGAAAGTGCCGAAGAGATGGCGCCGGAAACGCCGGCGCCAAAATCTGCGCTGCGTGCCACACTGCTCAGTCCGTCTTCCATTGTGGTGCTCTCATTCGCTGAATTAAGCGACGCGCTTTCCAGCGACAACGGCTTTACCGAAATATATATCGGCGCGAATTTTGTACTGGCGGGGCCAATCACCATTCATCCTTCCAAAAAAACACTGGTGATTGACGGTATTGACCCTGGTGATCCCGGCCAGATGGTGCATACGCTCACCGAAAGCTCCGCTAAATATGCCGATACCGTTACCATAGCCAGCAATACGGGAACCAAGTACTTGACAATACGAAATCTGAATATGATTGGCGTCAGCACATATGGATTGTTTTCGGTCGATCCCGCTGTGCAAAATGTATCCATGGTATTTGAAAATGTCACTTATCGAGGGCCCCGCATGGTTTACAATAATTATGGTTCTTTGTCTTGCACCAATCTATCGGCGACAGTCCAAACCGCGGGCGAAGTAGTCGGAAGCGATGTTGTTTCCTGTTCAAATTTGACCTTAAGCGGCAATATTTCAATTACGCTCAATAACGGAACCCGTTGTTTTTATTTTTATCAGCCAAATGGCAGCATCTCCATATTGCCAAACGCCAACGTCACCGTCAACGCCAATACAGGCGCACTTTTTTCCATGAGAAACGACTATAATCCCTCTATGACGGTAGGCGAAAATGCCAAGGTTAACATCTCCACCTTAAGGGGAATGACCGGTTTTGGAATGCGGTTGACCGGATTATTTATCCACCGCAACGCCGAGTTCTATTTCCTGCAGTCCGGAACCGACCCAACAAAGCCAGTGATTGCCATGGCGGGCAATCTGACCGTAGATGAGGGCGCCGTTTTCCATGTGCGCGCATCGGTCAGCGTCGACCCGCTCATTGTGTTCACAGCCGATGCCTGCGTGGCAAGCTTTCATAACCCGCGCAGCGTGTTGCTAAACGATTTTGGTGCCAGGGTTCTTAAATGGGATGTTGCCACAACAATCGGCTATGTGAATATCCTTGCGGAAAATATCAATTATTGGCAAGAGCCGTCGCCCAAAGGCGCCGACCCGTCTTTGGACAATCAGCCTCTTTATCGGTGGCGAAAGGCCAACGGCGGCTTGTTTTCCATGCAAATTACCATTAACGGGGGCGGAAATACAATCACAGCCCTCAACAGCAACTATGAGCCGGGGGACGGCCCGGCCCCGCCAAGCGCCGGTAATTTTCTTCTCTCTTCCGCCAAAGAACTGGCGTGGGGGGAAACAGCGTTGACGGCAAATCCCATTGCGGAAAGCGACACAGTATGCACGGGAACAACAAACCCCGGCGCGGCGGTTCGCGTTTCTTTTGTGATCAATTCCCAAAGTTATGTGGCGGGCGCAATAGCTGACCCAAACGGTAATTATGCCGTCGCGCTGCCTGTCAGGATACCGGCCGGAACCATTGTTACTGTCAAAGCAATCAGGCAGTTTATCTCACGCCAAGAAACCGCCCTTGCTGTTCTGGCCGAAAATTACCTGTCCATTGACGAAATGCCCAGCCAAATGCAGTTCATGACCCAAGAAATTGCAGACGATGGACAACGGATAGCGCGGCAAGATCCAAACTGGCGCATTGTCATTGACGACGACCGCTTGTCGGGCGGCACGTGGAAGCTTTACGCCCAGCTGGTCCAGCCGTTGACAACCGACCCTCCGGGGATAGCACTGTCGGATGCGTTGGTTTTTGTAAATGTGGCCGGCCAGGCAACCCCCCTGGGCGATTACGCCACATTGATTGCGCAAAACACGGCCCAAAGGCCCACCGAAACCATTGTCCAATGGCCCGCGAATCGGGGCATATTGGTGCAGCCCAATCCTAGCATACTGCTTTCCAGGGTTCCTTACCGGGGAATCATTCAGTGGACTTTGGCCGATGTACCCTAGGCAATACGTCTGCTTCTCCCCCATTTAATATTGATATCGATATCAGTTTTTTTCTCTTCATTGTGAAAGCGCCACGCGGCCCCGCATTGAGTACGGGGCTTCCTCGACAAAAACGGAGCGATCCCTTACGAGATCGCTCCGTTTTTGCTTGGTGCGAATCAAAAAGCCAACCCTTTGCCAGGTTACCCCCACCAGCACCGGGCCGTACTTTGCAAGCCGGGCATTGTGCTGTGTAAAATGGCGCGCCGCGTCACTGCATGCCCTGCAGCTTACGCCCCAGGCAAATGAATTGTTCAGTGGAAGGATACTTAGCGTTCCAACGGGGTATTGCGCAGCTGCACAATCGCCTCGTAAATCAGGTCGACAGCCCCGCTCATATCGTCTATACAGCACACTTCGCAGGGGGAGTGGGCATAGCGGCAGGGGACGCCGATGTCCATTGCCTTTATGCCAAGCCCCTCAAACTGTACATAGGCAAGGTCGGTGAGAAGCCCAATGGCCACTGTCCGCTGCAATGGGATATTCCGGGCCTGGGCGGCATTTTCCATCAGGCTGACCATGCCGGGATGGGGGATGACCCCGTTAAGCGTTCCGCGGCCATGGAAATTGTACAGGCTGATCACCGGCCCATGGCCCAACTGCACCTCCCCCAGCCCTTTCATATCGGGGGTACCATGCTCCAAGCAAATATCAACGCAAATGGCGATTTGCGGCTGTTTGGCGCGGGCCGCCAGAACGGCGCCCCGGTCGTTGTATTCCTCTTGCACAGTGCCGGCCAAATGCACGGTGTGGGCCACCGGCGCCTCTTGCAAACGGCGCGAAAGCGCCAGCACCACCGCACAGGCGATCCGGTTATCCAGCGATGTAGCCGCAACCCGGCCATTTTCCAGTTCCATAAATTTGGGGACATATACGACAGGCGCCCCAATTTCAATGCCAAGCGCCCGAACCTCTTCTTTGGATGTCGCGCCGATGTCGATATATGACTCGCCCACTTTGCGGACGATATACTTCTCGTCAGCCGTTGTGGCATGATGTGATTTCATGCCGATAACCCCGTTGATATAGGATTGATTTCTTGTTTTCACCAGTACTTCTCGCGCGGGCATGACCCGCTCGGGCACTCCGCCCACCCTTTCAACGCGCAGAAAACCGTCGCTTTCAATCGATCTGACGACAAACCCAAGTTGGTCCATGTGGCCAAACACCAGCACGGACGGCAGGCTGGGGTCTTTTCCCTCCACCGTGGTGATGCAGTTGCCCATGGTATCAATCTCTGACACAAGCCCTGCGTCGGCAAAGGCTTGCTGCATATAGCGGGCAACGGGCTGTTCGTATCCGCTGAGGGCTGAAATCATACACAATGATTGCAAATGTTCTTTGATTTCCATAATCGTTCCTCCCAAGGGATCGTTTAGCTTCCAACACAGTTGGCAAAACACTTTTGCCAACTGTGGGCGCTGCTTACCCAAGAGATGGGGGCGAGACAATGATTTGGTTGACAATCATAGGCTCGCCCCCATTCCCGGTTATTTTGGCAGCATCTGCTGGATTTGGTTATTTTTTGGTTTCTGCGGGTTCTTTCTTGGCCGCAGGGGCAGGAACCCAATCATAGAGTTTATAAGCGATCTTATTGATGAAGTAGCCGGCGCAGACAACCACCGCCGCCAGAATGATCACACCAATATACTTGAATCGTAAAATGATGGCGATCAGCCATGCGAACATATTGCCGGCGGAAAGGGCGGTAATGCCTTGGGCGCCTTCAGGAATGGCAAATCCGGCAGGGCCCGCCGCCGCTGTAATCATCGGGCCAAAGTAGCTGGAAAGCGTAAGCACAATGGCAAAAATGATGGTGCCCGAAACAAGCGTTTTCCAAAAGCTTCCCCGGTGAATCGGCGTGGCCATGGAAACAAAGAAAGCGGTGGCGGCCAGATCGGCCAGCGGCAGAGTTGTGTTCCAGGGCATAATGACTGAAAGCAGAATGACGATGGGGATAAGGAAAACGGAAACGATCAGGGTGTTGGGGTGGCCCAAAAGGACAGCGGAGTCAAGACCGATATAAAACTCTCTGCCCGGGTATTTTTCATTGACATATTTGCGCACAGCGTCGGAAACCGGCAGCAAGCCCTCAACGATGATTTTAATCATCCTGGGCAACAAGAGCATGAGCGCCCCAAGCTGTACACCGAGCATCACGACGGTTTTGACCACTTCTGTGGCGCCGGCGGAATAGTTGGCGCCCGCCAGACCCAGTGCAATACCAAGGATAAAGCCCATGACAATCGGCTCGGCCAACAGGGCGGCAAAACCCTTCGCGGAACCTTTCGCCTTTTTCCCTTCGCCTTTGGCTTGGGGGGCAATCAGATCATAGAGCTTATCCAAAAGCAGGAACAGCGGTACGCTCGAGGTGGCAAACCCCTGGGAAATGGAAACCCCCGGCATGCCAAATTCCTCTTGCACACGTTTGGCGGTCATATCCGCAATCATCAAAGCCAAAATGGAGTGGGCGGCGGCGCCGATCAGACCGTAAATGATGGCTTCCAAGTGGGTGGCACCGGCAGCCTCGGTCAGAACAACGACAACGGAACCGGTGAAAGCAAGATGCCAGAAGTTCCAGATATCGATATTTACCGTCTTGGTAATTCTAAATATAATCAGCAGGACGTTAAGAAGAATGATGAAGGGAATGATATATGTACCGACTTCGGTGCCAAAGGCGACAACACCTGCACCGCCGCCACCCACATCATAGAAGGGGCGGTTGAAACCGAATTTGTCTCTCAAATTATCGGAGATGGGGATCATATATGTCCAAATGATATTGAACACCAGCCCCATGCCGATAAAACCGGCGCCAACTGTTAGTGCAGAACGCAGGGACTTCACCGGGCCCAACCGGAAAAACATTCCGATGAGGAAAATGAACAGCGGAACCATGGCGGCCGAGCCCATGTCACTCAAGAACCCAAATGCCTGTGTAATGCCATTCAAAAAAGCTTGCACAAAAAAGCCTCCTTCTCACTTAAATCATCAATAATAAATTTGGCGTTTTAGTTTAAATCCAATGCTTCTATAATCTTTCTTTCCAGTTCTTCCATACCAATTCCCGATAAAAATGGTACACCGCTGAACACCGGAATGGGATACTCTTCTGAAACCATGGACGATGTGACAACAACATCCACGCTATCAAGCAGGTTAGGGATCTCATTCATTGTCGCCTGCTGAATCCGCACCTGATCGGACAGATCCATACGCTCCAATAAATCTTTTACACGTTCGGCAATAATTGTAGACGAGGCGTAACCAACACCGCAAGCTGTCAGAATCGTTTTCACCAAAAGCCCTCCTTTCTAACCATCAAAAAATCCTCACATGAATGATGCCGCTCGGTAAATGGTAAGACCCATCCTCCTTCCGTGGTCGGATTCAACACCCAACGTATTGCCGCTACAGCAATACATGCAATGGCACCCGGGGTCATTGGGCCAGGCCAGCCGCCGCTGCCAGCGCTTGGTCGACAACGACATAGGCCTCCGGCACCAGCTTCAGCACGCTGCACGGCAGTTGCGGATCAATGAGATCATCGCCGAAAAGTCTGGCAATCGCCTCGGCCTTCTGCGGGCCAAACGCCATCAGAATGACTTTTTTCGCTTTGACCACATCCCCTATGCCCAGTGTAAGGGCGCGGCGGGGCACATCTTCCCTGCGCTGGAAAAAACGCATATTGGCCTGGATTGTTTCCTCGGCCAGTTCCACAATATGCGGCGGGCCGATGAATGTCCTGTCCGGCTCGTTAAAGCCGATGTGGCCGTTTGTGCCAACCCCCAGCAAAAGGATATCAATGGTATGGGCGCCCAAAAAGTCCGCCATTCTGGCAATTTCTTGTTGGGGGTCCTCCGCGCCGTTAAATAAGTAAACATTTTCTTGTGCAATGTTTGTTTTGGCGAACAGATGCTGGCGCATAAACCAGGCAAAGCTTTGGTCATGGCTTGCCGGCAGTCCGACATATTCGTCCACATTGACTGTGCGCGCTTGCCCAAAGTCCACGCGGCCCGCCGCATAGTCCTGACAAAGCAGCGCATAGAGGTCGACAACCGTCCCCCCCGTCGCAAGGCCGAGCAGCGCGCGGGGATTGTTTGTCAGCGTTTCTTCAAGCATATCGGCAACCATACGGCTGCCCTGGGCGGCATTTTGCGCAACAATGAGTTCCAACATAATTCCCCCTACAAAGCGATTGGGAAGCGGGCTTAAAAAATAAACCCTGTGCAAACCCTACGCGTTGGCTTGCTCGGCGCTTTTAAGCATTTCTCCGACGCCGCCGCCGGGATGCACCATCTTAAAATAGTTTTGGTCAATGCCATTGTAAAGCATGATGGCAATGGAAATGGCGTCGAACAACGCAAACACCGCCGTAACCGAGGTGGAGGAAAGGCACTGGTAGGGGCAGGCTTCGGGCCCGGTGTTCAAAAGCAGCCGATAGTCGCTTTCCCGGTACACCTGCGAGTCTTTGTTTTCAGTCACGCACAGCACCACCGCACCGCGCATTTTGGCCACAGGAATCAACTCGGTCATCTCGCGGGTGCGGCCGCCCTTGGTGATAATAATCACCACGTCTCCCGGACGGATCACACCGTAATCGCCGTGGGGCGCGTCCGCCGGATTTAAGTACATGGCCGCCCGGTCAATGCAGTTGAAAACCTGTGCGATTTTGTTGGCGGCCACGCCGGATGTGCCACAGCCCGTTACAATAATGTGGCCCTGCGTTTTCGCCAGCATTTCAACCGCGTCGCACAACGCCTGGCGGTCCACCGTGTACTTAAGCGCGGCAACGGCGTTGGCCTCGTTTTCGAAGGTGCTGAGGGCGCTTTGGTATATTTCGTCACGCTGAATCATTTTGTACCATCCCCCTTGTCTTTTAAAATTTGATTATACAAAAACCATATGCGGTTTTGGTTGTTCGCATAACCAGGCAGTCGTTTCTGCGTCCAATCCGTTATCGGTGATAATATAGTCAAATTCCTCCAGCCCGCAGACTTTCATAAGGCCGTCAATTTGGAATTTGGTCGAATCGGTGACAAGCACCTTTGTCTGCCCGCTGCGGATGGACAGCTGCTTAAGCGTCACCTCAAGGATATTGGAACTGTACAACCCGGCATGGGCGTCTACCGCGTCCGCGCCGATGAAAACCTTGGAAATTTTCAGGTTGCGGATAAAATCTTCGGCGGTCGGGCCGACCAAAACGCTGAAGTCCTGGCGGCAGATGCCCCCCACAATAATCAGCTGGGATGATGTATGCAGCTGAATCGTTTGGATGATGTCCGTATTATTGGTGATCACAGTCAGATTTTTAAAATGTTCCAGCCGTTTTGCGATCAGCATTGTCGTGGTGCCTGAGTCGAGAAAAATGCTTTCGCCGTCCGAAATCATATGAGCGGCTGCCAGCGCGATCCTTGTTTTTTCGGCGCGCATCATTTGCAGTTTTTTGCGGTGCGGCTGCTCCTGCGGCCCGGTGTCGCGCAAAACGGCCCCGCCATGGGTGCGGCGTATCGCCCCGTCATGATCAAGCTCATTTAAATCCCGCCGAATGGTCGCCAGCGAAACACCGCAAATCTCGGCAAGCTCTGCGATTTGCACGACGCCTTTTTCCCCAATCACTTTTAAGATCTCCCGCTTTCTGGACTCAGGAAAACGGGAAGTACCCTGCTCAATTTCCAAGCTCTCCGTTCACTTCTTCCCTATGTACATTGTTTGGTAACAATTATACTCATTAGTTTTCATTTCTGCAAGTTATTAATCGATATATCCCAATTTTTCTATAATAATGACAAAATCAATCACTGCTGCTTATTCAATCTGCTGGCAATTGTAGGTGGAATGCGTAAGCAGCGCGCTCATTTGGGTGAACGACAAAACGCCCGGGCCGGTTAAGTCCCCCAACCCCGGCAATCATTCCCCTGTTCTCATGTAAGCGGCACCCAAAAAAAGACAGACACCAAAAGGTGTCTGTCTTTTTTTTGGTGCGGATAAGAGGACTTGAACCTCCACCGAGTTGACCCCGACTAGAACCTGAATCTAGCGCGTCTGCCAGTTCCGCCATATCCGCATATTGCGTGTCCGCGCCCTGAGCGCTTCACTATCATATCATCCCAAAAGCCCTTTGTCAACCACTTTGTCCCCCGTTTTACACCGGTCCCGACAGGTACTTTTTCAGGGCGGCAAACGTCGGCTCCTCCAATGGCAAACGCCGTTCCGCCGCCGCAATGCCCCAAGGGTAATGGGCGTCAGAATTGGTGAGAATATGCAACCCCGCCACAATATCCGCCCCATCCGGCCGGGCAAAAAAGCGGTCGGGCATAAACACTTCCGCTGCGGTAAAACCGATGTGGGGCGGTATCTCGCCCAACGCCGCCAAAATGCTGTTATAATCTTTATCAATGTGGGAGGGAAAACAAAAGCCCCCGTACTCTTCCAAAAGCTTGGGCAGCGTGTCAATGGAAATGGTGGTGGCATTCACCAGCAAAAGCGGCTCGGTCCCAATCACCCGGTCCTCCTCATCCATGATGAGCTGATCCCCAAACACATCCGGCTGGTTGATAATGGGTACCAGCCTGTCGTGCACATAACTGTCAAAAGCCATGGCCGCCGCCAAATCCGGCAAAAGGCACACGACATGAATTTCTTCGCTGGTGTTTATTTCCATGCCGGGAATGACCGTGATACCGCTGCCTTCGGCCGCTTGCAAGACAGCCGGGCAGTTTTTGCAGGAGTTGTGGTCGGTCAGGGCAATGATGTCGAGCCCGTTCACCACCGCCATCCCGGCGATATCGTGGGGCGTGGCCGTATTGTCGCCGCAGGGTGACAGGCAGGAGTGGATGTGCAAATCGTAAAAATATTCTTTTGCCATCGTCACTCACCCTCCTTTCCCAATCGCGGAACAGCCCCGGACATCTTCGCCTATCTTACCCCAACTGCTGGTCGATCATCCGGGCCGCCGCAAAAACCGGCAGGGTGGTGCGCAATACGGCAATTCCTTCTTCTTTGGCTTTGGCCGCTGTTGGGGCGTCCAGCGTCATGCCCTCCGCCAGCACAATGCAGGCCGCCTCCACCAGCGATGCCACCCCCAGGGCATTCAGATTGCCCATCACCGTCACCCAAGCGCAGCCCGCCGGCGCCCGGCCCATCACAATGCTTAAAAGATCGCAGCAATATACGCCGGTAATGGCCCGGTGCGGGTCTATCTGCGATATGATTTCAAAATCCGGTTGTTCTGAAAGTTGGCCAACTGTCATCATGCTCAATCGTTTCCTTTATTAATAGTAGTGCCGGCATGTTCCGGTTCCCGCTCGGCCGCTTTGCTTTGGTGGGGCAGCCGCGTCGTAATCGACTTCATACCCTCGGCAAATGTTTCCACTTTGTCCCGCAAAATATAAATGCAGGCGTCCATGGTGGAAAAGCCCCGTACAATATCCTCCGCCAGCGCCCGGCAGGACGGCGCCCCGCAGGAACCACAGTCCAGCCCATACAGCTGGCTTTCAATTTCCTGCATTTTATTCATCATTTGCATCGAGGTGGCAAGATCCTTATGCAGCTGCATCACCGGCTCATATCGCACCGGCGTATCCCAGCCCGCTTCTGGCGGCAGCGCCTCGTCAATATGGTTGTAGGAAACCGCGCGGTATCGGCTGATGCGTTTTAACTTGGCTTTGGCTATGTACGGATTTTCCACCGTCAGCACGCCGCCCACGCAGCCCCCGCTGCACGCATTAAGCTCCACGAAGTCCAAATCAGAAAATTTCTGGTCCTCCAGCTCCTCCAGCACTTTGATGACATTTTCGATGCCGTCGGCCGCCAAATGCCGTTCATGCAGGGAAGCCGCCGCTTCGCCGCCGCTGCCGCCCCAGCCAATGCCCATCCGGCCGGCGTCCGCCAGCTCTTTCACCTCTCCCCCTTCTTCCATATGGGCGAGCAGTTTCGGGTACACTTCACTGATGGCGACCACAGCGTCCACAGCGCTTTTTTGCGCTCCCAGCGGCATTTTGACCGCCGTCACTTTGGCGGGACAAGGGGAAATAAAGATCACGCCAATATCCTTTTCGGCAAGCCCTGTCTTTTTCATGGCCTCCTCTTTGGCCATCCGGGCCGCCAGCTCCATGGGCGCTTGCAACGGCAACACATTGTCCAAAAGCTGGGGGAACCGCACCCGAATCAGCCGCAGTACTGCGGGACACGCCGAGCTGATAACCGGCCGCGACAATCCGCCGCTCTGCATCAACTTACGGGTGCAATCCGATACAATCTCCGCTGCCTTGGCCACTTCATAAACATGATCAAAGCCCATTCGCAAAAGGCCGTCTAAGATAATGTCCACATCATCCATGTTGTTGAACTGGCCGTACAACGCGGGGGCCGGTAGCGCCACGGTGTAGGGGTACGCCTCCATCACCGACAAAGGGTCAAAAATAGGCTTTTTGGCGTGATGCGGGCAAACGCGAATGCATTCGCCGCAATCAATGCAACGCTCTTTAATAATGTGCGCTTTGCCGCTGCGCACCCGTATCGCCTCGGTGGGGCAGCGTTTAACGCAGTTAATACAGCCCTTGCAGGCTTCTTTATCCAGTGTGACGGAATGAAAGAACTGTTCCACAGCCATTCACCTCAAATTGGGGACTTTCACACCTCTTCGTCCCGTTTGTTCTATAAATCCACACGCATATGCAGTGCAGTGCCTTTCCCAAGCTCGCTTTCAACGCGCAAATCGTCGGTATATTTTTTAATGTTGGGCAGACCCATGCCCGCGCCGAACCCCAAACTGCGCACCTCTTCCGGTGCAGTGGAATAGCCCTCCTGCATGGCCAGCTCCACATCGGCAATGCCCGGTCCCTCGTCCACTAAATCCATGTGAACGGCGTCGGAGGTAATGTCCACTTCAATGCGACCGCCTCCGGCGTGAATTACCATGTTAATTTCACCCTCATAAGAAGCAATGGCCACTTTGCGTATTGCATCCGGATTCAGACCCAGTTTTTTCAGTGTACTTTTAATGGTGCCACTGGCCTCCCCGGCCCGGGTAAAATCGTCGCCCGGCACCACAAAAGAAAGATGTATCGTCTGGCTCACTGCAGCTCACAGCCTCCTTGCAGCCCGGCGCTGTACAAAAGGCCGCAGGCGGTAAACATACGATAGCGGGTACTCATAATGGCAATGCCCCGTTCTTTGGCCAGTTCCAAAATGTCCTCACCCGGCACTTTGCCCCGCACAAAGACAATGCACACCATATCCATCATTTCGGCGGTGCGCACAACCTGTGTGTTCACAAGCCCGGTCAAAAGCACCGATTGATCTTTGACAAACGCCAGCACGTCGCTCATCATATCGCTGCCGCAAGCGGTGGTTACAATATGGTCCGACAATTCTGCCCCGCACAATATTTCCGCCCCAAGCGTTTTCTGAATGTCCGCCACCGTCATGAAAAACCCTCCAACTAAACAATTTTTTAACAAATTTATTATAGCATTGCATCCACGCAAATACAATCTATTCATTTTAGCAAAAAAAAGGGGTGATTTTGGTAGATTTACTATGTTTTGAGTATGGACTTTCTCATTTATAATTTGCTATAATTATAACGATCGTGGATATTCCATATAATGGTGTCGATACATAGTTCACAACACTTCCTTTTCGCCACCTCAATGCCTGGTGACACCGTGGCAAAACGATCCGGAAAAAGCATTCTTCTCACGTCTGATTTTCATTTTCCATTATCAAAAGAGGAGGCCAACGTATGTCCAAAAAAATGACGACGGTGCCGTTTGCCGGCACCAAGGAGCAAGAGCAACAGCTGCTTGCGGTCATTGAGAACCTGAAGAGCGAAGCAGGTGCGCTGATGCCGGTGCTGCAACAAGCCCAAAACATCTACGGCTACCTGCCTGTCGAGGTGCAAAAAATTATTGCCCGCGAACTGGATCTGCCCCTGGAGGAAGTGTACGGCGTAGTCACCTTTTACTCCCAGTTCTCGTTGTACCCCAAAGGAAAATTTAAAATTTCCACCTGCCTGGGCACCGCCTGCTATGTAAAAGGCGCCGGTGAAATTTTTGCCCGGCTGGAAGAACGCCTTGGCATTCAAGGCGGCGAATGTACCCCCGACGGCAAGTTTTCTTTAGATGCCTGCCGCTGTATTGGCGCCTGCGGTCTTGCCCCCGTTCTCACCATCAACGAGGAAGTATACGGTCGTCTGGAATTGGATGACGTTGACCGTATTCTCGGCCTTTACGCTGATAAATAAGGGTTATGCAGGATCTTTCGCTGAATGTGTTGGATATTGCGCAAAACTCGGTTCGGGCCGGCGCGGCGCTCATTGAAATTGTGGTAAGCCAAAGCGCCGCCGAGGATCGCCTGGTCATACAGGTCATTGACAACGGCTGCGGCATGGACGCGGCCCAGGTCGCCCGGGTCACCGATCCGTTCTTTACAACGCGCACCACCCGCCGGGTGGGCCTTGGGGTCCCTTTTTTCAAGATGGCGGCCGAATTGACCGGCGGTCAAATGACCATCCGTTCTACCCCCGGCCAGGGCACCACGGTTCATGCGGTATTTGTCCCCTCCCACATCGATTGTATGCCCCTTGGGGATATGTGCGAAACGGTATGCGCCCTTATCCAATGCAACCCCGATATTGACTTTGTCTACACCCGGGAGCATAACGGCAGCTGCTTTACGGCAGACACCCGCCAATTGAAAGAGATTTTGGAAGGTGTGCCCATTCACAGCCCGGAAGTAATGCAATTTGTGAAGTCATATATTGACGAAAACACCCAGGCATTATCAGGAATTAACGAGGAGGAATCGAAACCGTGAAAAGTTTAGCTGAGCTTCAAGCCCTCAGAGATGAAATGAAAAATAAAATAGGCGTTCGCAACGACGACACCGGCAACACCCGCATTGTGGTAGGCATGGCCACCTGTGGCATTGCCGCCGGCGCCCGTCCTGTGCTGGCCGCCTTTACCGATGAAGTCGCCAAACGCAAACTGGTGGGCGTCACTGTGGCCCAAACCGGCTGCATTGGCATTTGCCAGTACGAACCCGTTGTGGAAGTATTTGTACCCGGCAAAGAAAAGGTCACCTACGTCAAAATGACCCCCGAAATGGTGGCCCGCATTGTGACCGACCATATCGTCAACGGCAACCCCGTTATGGAATACACCATCGGCGCCAGCAAAATATAAGGAGGGATAAAGCATGTTTCGTTCCCATGTACTTGTTTGCGGCGGTACCGGGTGTACCTCCTCAGGCAGCGAAAAAATCATTACCGCTCTTGAAAAAGAATTGATCCACCAAAATCTGACCACAGAGGTCAAAGTGGTCAAAACCGGTTGCTTCGGTTTGTGTGCTTTGGGTCCTATCATGGTTGTTTACCCCGAGGGCGCGTTCTATTCCATGGTCAAGGCGGAAGACATTCCCGAAATTGTGGAAGAGCATCTGCTTAAGGGCCGCATTGTCACCCGTCTTCTTTATGAAGAAACCACCACCGACCAAGACACGATCAAAAGTCTTAACGATACGAACTTCTATAAAAAACAACTGCGTATCGCCTTGCGCAACTGCGGCATCATCGATCCCGAAGACATTAACGAGTACATAGCCTATGACGGTTATCAGGCCCTGGGCAAAGTCCTGACCGAAATGTCCCCCGACGATGTCATTAACACCATTAAAGATTCCGGCCTGCGTGGGCGCGGCGGCGGCGGCTTCCCCACCGGCCTGAAATGGAGCTTTGCCAAAGCCAGCGTCTCCGATCAAAAATATGTTTGCTGTAATGCCGACGAAGGCGACCCCGGCGCTTTCATGGACCGTTCGGTGCTGGAGGGTGACCCCCACGCCATTTTGGAAGCCATGGCCATTGCCGGCTACGCCATCGGCGCCAATCAGGGATATATTTATGTCCGCGCGGAATATCCGATTGCCATTAAACGGTTGGGCATCGCCCTCAATCAAGCCCGCGAAATGGGCTTTTTGGGCAAAGACATTTTCGGCACCGGCTTCGATTTTGACTTGGAGCTGCGCCTGGGCGCCGGCGCTTTTGTCTGCGGCGAAGAAACCGCCCTTATGACCTCGATTGAAGGGAACCGCGGCGAACCTCGGCCCCGTCCGCCCTTCCCCGCTGTGAAAGGCCTGTTCGGCAAACCCACCGTTTTAAATAACGTGGAAACCTATGCCAACATTCCGCAAATTGTCCTCAACGGCGCCGCCTGGTTTAACAGCGTCGGCACCGAAAAGAGCAAGGGTACCAAAGTATTTGCCCTGGGCGGCAAAATTAACAATACCGGCCTTGTGGAAGTGCCCATGGGCACCACCCTGCGGGAAGTCATTGAAGAAATCGGTGGTGGTTGCCCCGGCGGCAAAGCCTTTAAGGCGGCCCAAACCGGCGGTCCTTCCGGCGGCTGCATTCCCGCTTCCCACATGGACATTCAAATTGATTACGACAACCTGATTTCCATCGGCTCGATGATGGGCTCCGGCGGTATGATCGTCATGGACGAAGACAACTGCATGGTGGACATCGCCAAGTTCTTCCTGGAATTCACGGTTGACGAAAGCTGCGGCAAATGCACCCCCTGCCGTATCGGCACCAAGCGGCTTTACGAAATTCTTGACCGCATCACCAAAGGCCAGGGCAAGCTGGAAGATTTGGACAAAATGCGCCACCTTTGCCAGCACATTAAAGAAAACGCCCTGTGCGGCCTTGGCCAGACGGCCCCCAACCCGGTTCTCTCCACTCTCACTTACTTCGAGGACGAATACAAGGCCCACATCGTTGACAAAAAATGTCCCGCCGGCGTCTGCAAAGCGTTGCTGTCCATCATTATTTTGGCGGACAAATGTAAAGGCTGTACGCTGTGCGCCAAAGTATGTCCCACCGGCGCCATCAGCGGCACGGTGAAAGAACCCCATGTGATCGACCAGTCTAAATGTGTCAAATGCGGCGCTTGCATTGAAAAATGTCGTTTTGGCGCCATTGCCAAAAAGTGAGGAGTGAGTGATATGAGTACGGAAATGGTAAATGCAACAATAAACGGAATGCCCGTCACCGTTCCCAAGGATACCACTATCCTCGAGGCGGCCCGCACCTTGGGCGTTCAGATTCCCACCCTGTGCTACTTAAAAGAAATTAATGAAATCGGCGCTTGCCGCATTTGCGTGGTCGAGGTCAAGGGCATGAAGAACCTTGTCGCCTCCTGCGTCTACCCCATCGCCGAGGGCATGGAGATTCAGACCAACTCTCCCCGGGTCTTTTCCTCCCGCAAAACCGACCTGGAGCTGATTCTTTCCACCCACAATCGCCAGTGCCTGTCCTGCATCCGGTCGGGCAACTGCGAACTGCAAAAGCTTTGCAAAGACTTTAAAGTCGAGGATGAAACGATTTACGACGGCTACAATCCCGTCTACGAATTTGACGACAGCGCCACCCATATGTACCGTGACGACAACCGCTGTATCCTGTGCCGCCGTTGTGTCGCCGCCTGCAGCAAGTGGCAGTCGGTCGCCGTCATCGGCCCCAACGAACGCGGTTTCAACACCCATATTGGCTGCGCTTTTGACGACGACCTGGGCAATGTGCCCTGTGTCTCCTGCGGCCAGTGTATTGTCGTTTGCCCCACCGGCGCCATTGCCGAAAAAGACCACACCGGCGAAGTGTGGAAAGCCCTGGCCGACCCCACCAAACATGTCATCGTCCAAACCGCGCCCTCCATCCGCGTCACCCTGGGCGAAGCGTTCGGTATGCCTGTGGGCACCAACGTACAGGGCAAAATGGTGGCGGCGCTGCGCCGCATTGGCTTCCACAAAGTCTTTGATACCGACTTTGCCGCCGACTTGACCATTATGGAAGAAGCCAACGAGTTTGTAGAGCGGGTGAAAGAGGGCGGCGTGCTGCCCATGATCACCTCCTGTTCCCCCGGCTGGGTCAAATTCTGCGAACACTATGACCCCGAATTCATCCCCAACCTTTCCAGCTGCAAGTCGCCCCAGCAAATGATGGGCGCCGTCATTAAAACCTGGTATGCCAAAAAGATGAATTTGGATCCTAAGGATATCTTCGTGGTGGGCATTATGCCCTGCACCGCCAAAAAGTTTGAAGTGGGCCGCGAGGACGAGCAGGCGGCGGGCGTGCCCGACGTGGACATCGCCCTTACCACCCGCGAACTGGCCCGTATGATTGACCGCGCCGGCATCAACTTCACCGCTCTGCCCGATGAAGAGTTTGACAATCCCCTGGGTGAAGCCAGCGGCGCCGGCCTCATCTTTGGCGCCACCGGCGGCGTGATGGAAGCGGCCCTGCGCACCGCCCGGGCCTGGATTACTGGCCAAAAAGCCGAGGATGTCAAATTTGTTGACGTCCGTGGCATTGAAGGCGTAAAAGAGGCCACCTACCAAATTGGCGACCTGAGTGTCAATGTGGCTGTCGCCTCCGGCCTTGCCAATGCCAAAAAGGTGTTGGAAAGCGTCAAGAGCGGCGAGAAAAATTATCAATTCATCGAAATTATGGGTTGCCCCGGCGGCTGTGTCAACGGCGGCGGCCAGCCTGTCCAGCCGGCCAGCGTGCGCAACTTCATCGACCTCAAGTCCAAACGCGCCGCTGCCCTTTACACCTCCGATGAACTGAACCACTTGCGGGAATCCCACGAAAATCCCTCGATTCAAAGGCTGTATGAGGAGTTTTTGGAGAAACCGGGCAGCCATGTGGCCCACAAAACCCTTCACACTTCTTACAAAGACCGCGGCCGTTATTAATACCAATATACGCCAAAGCCGGGGGCCCAAAAGGGCCCCCGGCTTTTTGCACGGTTACAAAGGCTTGACTGTCGTCTTTGGTTCACGTAAAGACGGGGCAACCTCGTTTCCAAAATAAGGGGAATCCCCCTTTCTTTTTGTCCCGCTTTGTGCTATGATAATCATGCTAAGGTTCTCGTCCGCTTGGCCGGACGGGTGAAAAGGGAAGTCGGGTGAAAATCCCGCGCAGTCCCGCTGCTGTAAATGCAAGCTGTTTTTCACAATGTCACTGATGAAAAATCGGGAAGACGAAAAACCGCGGTTAACGCATGAGCCAGAAGACCTGCCTTGGCACAGCTGTGTATATATTCTGCGAGGTACGGAATATGTCATTTGTACTGTCAAAAGGACACGCGCAAATGATCGCTTCTTTCATCGCAGGCAGATGCGGTGAAAGAAGTTTTTTGTATTCCGGCAAAAAACGAAAGGAGCTATCTCATGCAACAAAAATCACGGAAATTCCTCTTGTTTACGCTGGTGGCCGTCGTGGCCCTACAGCTGGGGGCTGTTCCCGCCTACGCCATGCATATTATGGAGGGCTTTTTGCCGCCCCTTTGGTGCATTGTTTGGGCCGCCGCCGCATTGCCTTTTTTGGTGCTGGGCATTCGCAAGTTAACAAAAATACTCAGTGAAAACCGCCGCCAAACCATCATTTTGGCCATGGCGGGCGCCTTTGCCTTTGTCCTCTCCGCTCTCAAAATCCCTTCGGTCACCGGCTCCAGCTCCCACATGACCGGCCTTGGCTTTGCCTCCATTCTTTTTGGGCCTTTTGTCTCCTGCGTGCTGGGCTTCATCGTTTTGCTGTTTCAGGCGCTGCTGCTGGCCCACGGCGGCCTTACCACCCTGGGCGCCAATGTTTTTTCCATGGGCGTTGTGGGTCCTTTTGTCGCCTTTGGTGTGTTTGCCCTGTGTAAAAAGTTACGGGTGGACCGGAAAATCGCCATCTTTTTGGCCGCCATGCTGGGGGATTTGTTCACCTACATCGTCACCTCTTTGCAGCTGGGTTTCGCTTTTCCCGCCAACCCCGGCGGTACAATAGCTTCTGTGGCAAAATTCCTGGGCATCTTCGCTGTCACCCAAATTCCGTTGGCTGTGGTGGAGGGCATTCTCACCGTCATCATCCTCAATTTTGTCGAGGCCTACGGCAAAGACCGTCTGCCCATTCTGTCGGAAGGAGAACGGCGCCATGGATAAAAAAACAGGTATGCAAACCTTGATTCTCTGCCTTTTGGCTGCGGTCATCTGCGTCTCTCCTCTTTTGCTGATTGACGGCAGCGAGTTTGCCGGGGCCGATGGTGCCGCCCAGGAAGCCATTGCCGAAGTGAACGCCGAGTACGTCCCCTGGTTCGAACCCATCTGGTCGCCCCCCGGCAGCGAAACCGAAAGCCTTCTTTTCGCACTTCAGGCAGCCCTTGGCGCCGGTGTGCTCTGCTATGGTTTAGGTTACCTGAAAGGTCAATCTCAAAACAAAAAGGACACCCCATGATTTACATTGACAAGTACGCTTACATTTCCGCCTTAAAAGACACCGCCCCTGCCGCCAAGGCCCTGCTCGCTTTGGTCACCCTGGTCGTGTGTATTGCGTCTTGTTCCTTCTTTACCTTCGGCCTGGCTTTTGGCGTGATGTCTTATCTCACTGTTTTCAAAGCCAACATTCCCGCCCGCTACTATGGCAAACTGCTTCTTGTCCCCGCCGCCTTTTTGCTCATGAGTGTGTTGGGCGTAGTCGTGTCCATCTCCTCCACCGCGCCCGCCGGCCCCGCTCTTTTGCTGGGGGGCTGGTACATCTACATCACCAAGGCAGGGCTTTTGCAGGCGGCCATTCTCCTTGGCCGGGCGCTGGCAGCTGTCAGCGCCCTGTATTTTCTGGTGCTCACCACCCCCATGCGGGACATTATCCGCCTGTTGCAGGCTTGCCGTGTTCCTGTTGTCCTCACCGAACTGTTCACTCTGGTCTACCGCTTTATTTTTCTGCTCTTGGAAAAGGCGGACATCAAGCGTTCTTCCCAGCAAAGCCGCTTTGGCTATCTGCATTTTCGGCGGGGCTGCACCTCTTTTGGCATGCTTTGCGCCAGCGTCTTTGTGGAATCGCTGGAACAGTCCGGCCGCATTTATGACGCCATGCTCACCAAAGGGTACGACGGCCGCCTGAAATTTCTGCCCGGACAAAACCGGCTCACCATAGCCCAGGGCGCCGCCATTGCCGCTTTTGGGGGCATACTGGTTTTAGCGGGCCACACAGCCGCTCTCATCGGGCTTTGGAATGGCTAGTTTGAATGCGGCTGTGAACGCTCCCTATAAAAAATCATACCCGTCTTATCATTCCTTGCTGCGCGATAAGACGCCGCCTTTTCCCTTGTGCCGGCACGCAGCGGCAGAATGGTCGATGAATATGTTGACTGTGGAACATCTCAGCTTTGTTTATCCCGACGGAAGCCGGGCGCTTACCGATATTAATTTTACCCTCCCAAAAGGTAGCAAAACGTTTTTTCACGGCGCCAACGGCGCGGGAAAAACCACCCTGTTGCAGTGCATCAACGGGCTGCTGAAAAAGTCGGAGGGCCATATTCGCATTGGCGGCCAAGCCTTGGAAAAGCAAAGGGAGCTGATGGGCGCGACCGCCATCGTCTTTCAAAATGCGGCGGACGGTATTGTCGCGGGCAGTGTTTTTGACGAAGTCGCTTTTGGCCCGCTCAACATGGGGCTGCCCGAAGCCGAAGTCCGCGCCCGGGTCCGGCACGCTTTAGAGGAAATGGAAATTGCCGACCTGCAAAACAAACCGCCCCACTTTTTAAGCTACGGCCAGATGAAGCGGGTCACCATTGCCGCTGTTCTGGCCATGGGCCAGGATATTTTGCTGCTGGACGAGCCCACCGCCGGGCTGGACGCCCGCCAAAGCGCCGGGCTGGCGGCCATTTTGAACCGTCTGGCCGCCGAGGGTAAAACTCTGCTTGTCTCCACCCATGACGCCGACCTTTCCCTTACTTTGGCCGACCGTGTCATTGTGCTGGAAAAAGGCCGCCTAATTGCCGACGGCACGCCCGAGGCTGTTTTCGCCAGCGACGCCATTTGCGAAAAAGGCCACCTGATACGCCCCCTGGCCCTTGATGTCTTTTGGGCGTTGGGCGGCCAAAAAAACAGCCCCGCCCCCAAAACAAGGGCGGAGCTACTTAAAATGATATCATTATAATGTCAGCCTGGTCAGTGACTGTGCCGGTGGTGCAGGTCGCCCGTGTGGCTATGGGCATGTTCGACCTCCTTGTGGGCATGGGGGTGGCTGTGTTCCCCCTCCACCGCCGGCATATGCGCGTGATCATGGTGCCCGTCATCGTGGCGGTGCCGGTGCTCGTGGGCCATCTTTTCGTGCCGGTGGCCGTGGACATGCCGCTCCCCAAAAACCAAAAGGCTGCCGGCTGCCATGACGCAAAGGGCCGCCGCAAAAAAGGCCGACAGCGGCTCGTGCAAAATAAGCAGCGAAAGCGCCGCCCCCGCA
>JAVBNO010000082.1:0-26709 GCA_031551485.1 Oscillospiraceae bacterium | reverse complement strand
AGCTTCTCGAACACGGGAGTGGCCAACAAAATGCCCAATAGAAAGACGACGGCATAGTTACGCAGGTAGTACACCCAGTCGCCACCGGGGGCAAACGCGAACATCCGGCCGAGGAAGGCAAACATTCGGGAAATGTCGGTGTTGGCAAAAATGGCCCAGCTGACCACCACAACGAAGAGAAGATAGACATGGCTGATCAGGCGGTGGCGGCCCAGCTTGTCCAGCAAAAAGAACTTTTCGATGACAAGGAGCACAAAGAAGTAAAGGCCCCACATGACAAAGTTCCAGCTGGCGCCGTGCCACAGGCCGGTAAGGCCCCAGACGATGAGGAGATTGAGCACCTGGCGGGCGGGGCCGCGGCGGTTGCCGCCCAAGGGAATATACAGATACTCCCGGAACCAGGAGGAAAGGGTCATATGCCAGCGGCGCCAAAACTCGGTGACGCTGCCCGCGATGTAAGGGTAGTTGAAGTTTTGTGGGAACTGGAAGCCAAGCATTTTGCCAAGGCCGATGGCCATGAGAGAATAGCCGGAGAAATCGAAGAAAATTTGCAATGAAAAAGCCAAAATGCCCAGCCAGGCCAGCGGAGTCGAAATGGTGTTAAAATTCATCGCCTCGACCTCGGTCCACAAAGCACCGATGGAATTGGCAATGAGCACTTTTTTGCCAAGGCCCAAAATGAAAATGGAGATACCCTCCTGGATTTGGGCGAGGTCGACTGTGCGGGTCTTGAGTTCCCGGTTGATGTCGGTGTAGCGGACAATGGGGCCGGCAATTAGCTGGGGGAAGAGGACGACAAATGCCCCAAAATCAATGAAGTTGTGTTCCGGCTTAACATTGCGCCGGTAGACGTCGATGGTGTAGGACATGGTTTGGAACGTATAAAAGCTGATGCCCAGAGGAAGCACAATGCTCAAGTGGCCCAGGTTAGAATGGAAAAGCCAATTGAAGTTGTCGATGATGAAGTTGGTGTATTTAAAAAAGCCCAGGGCACCCAAGTTGCCTATCATCGAAAGCAACAGGAACATTTTGCGCTTGCGGGGATTGTTGTCGTTGCGCTCTATGCCCAGGGAGCAGGAATAATCCAGCACCATAGAATAGATCATGATGGGGAAATAGCGCACCTCACCCCAGGAATAGAACACCATGCTGCCCAGCAACAACACAAGATTTTTGTATTTTGTGGGGGTGAAGTAATAGATGAGAAACATGATCGGCATGAACCGAAACAGAAACAAAATACTTGAAAATACCATAAATGTTAACGTCCTCCGAAAAGTTTAGTGGGGAGCCGTGTTGGCGGCTACTGAAAGTTTCGCAGAATTAACTCTTCGGCACGGGCCATTTCCTCGTCGGCATCCATGGCCTCCCGTCCTAATATAATGAGAAAAAGAAAGTCGCCCTTCACCACCACTTGTCCTGCCATCGCCTTTTTGTGTTGGGTGGGAGAACCGGCTTCAAATTCACTTTGGACAAAAGTCAGCCGGTCTTCCAGCGCATTTTTGATGGAAGAGGCTTTGCCCTCCCCCGCTTTGATGGCCAGCACCTGGTCGGGGGATGTATCGTCGAGGGAAATGAAACCGGCGTAAGCGTCCACGTCCTTTGGGTTGACGCCATAGAGGCCTTTAAGGTAGCTGTCGCCAATTTGGCCGGGAGAAGGGGGGCTAAACTCCTGGCGAAGTTCGGTGACAATGTCACCAAGGGTTATGTTCTCTTTGAGGGCGGCGCGGCTGGGGGTATCGCCGCAGCCGGACAGCAGCATCGAAAAGGTTATCATCGTAAAAGCAAGAAGCAGACATATGAACCGGTTTTGAAACATCGGGCATCTTCCTTTCCTGAATTCTTCCTTTTCTTATGCATAGCCGAAAAAAGGTAGTTTAGACCTGTTTTATGATGAATCTGTGGATTTAAGCCTCTATATGGGCGAGAATGAAACGATGCACTTCTGCCATGGAGGAGGCAATCAATACCACATCGCGGTTGGCAAGAGCAGACGGATTGTCAAAATGAACAGCGGCAAAGTCGACGCCGGCTTCCTTGGCACCTTCGCAGTCGTACATGCTGTCCCCGATCATGAGGACTTTGGCAGAATCGGTTTCGCCCATATGGGCAAGGGCGCCGCGGATCAAATCCGCTTTGGTGGGCGACCTGTCGTCATCGTAGCCATACAGGCAGTCGATGCGGGAAGTAAGATCAAAGTGGTCGGTGGCAATGCGGGCGAATTTTTCCACCTTCATGGTGGCGATGGCGATTTTGCCGCCCCGGCTGCGGATATCCTCCAGCATGGGGAAGACGCCGTCATAGACGCGGGAATTGTATATGCCTGTGTCGGCATAGCTGCGGCGAAAAATATCCAGTGCCCTTTGGGCCTCTTCCTGCGTCATACCCCAATATTGCTGGAAGGCGGGATAGAGGGGCGGCCCGATGAAGCGATAGTATTCCTTTTCATCCGCATACTCGGGCATGCCCAATTCTTTTTGCATCAGGCGCATGCTTTCAATGATGCCGGGGGCAGTGTTTAAGAGCGTGCCATCCATATCAAAGACAAAAGTACGGTAACCCAATTTTTACTTCTCCCCCATCATCATTTTTAAACCATTGCAGAATTGTTATACAATAACTCTCCTCATTTTAGCCTAAAACAGGCCGGCTTGCAAGCCAGGAAAGGGCAATTTCGTCACTTTTCGACCCGACCCACTGCCGGAATGAGGCGAACCGCCAACTGGGAAGTAACCAGTATCTTGAGGCAATCACCAGGCAAAAAAAGAAGACAGCCGGAGTAGACGACACCCCAAACCGTGACTTGTTTGCCCAGGTAAAAGCGCAGGATCATATACAGATAAGGCACGCCGATGAGATAGAGGGCGGCAAGGCCCGCCAAACAGCAAAGGCAAAGAGGCCAAAATTGGGGGGGACGCTTTTGGGCGAGGATGCCGACAATCCAGGCCGTTGCAGGCAGGCCCAGCAGAAAACCGAAAGAAGGCACAAAGATGTAGGCAAAACCTCCGCCCTGCGCAAAAATAGGCAATCCGCACAGGCCGAGCAAAAGATAGACCAGCTGGGAGGCGGCGCCCCATGTGGGTCCCAGCAGCAGCCCCGCCAACACCGTAAAGAAAAGTTGGAGGGTGATGGGGGCGATGGGCAGTGGAATTTTGATGAACGCGCCCACCGCGGTAAGAGCGGCAAAAAGGGCGGTCAGAATGAGTTTATGAAGAGTGGATGTTCGGGTCAGGTACATGGGCGTCTCCTCTGGTTTAATTGATTTTGCGTGCGCCAACGGGTATACTGAGGGAAGACTAAATCGATGGCAGGCGGTGGAATATGGATAAGACGCAAGATTACGGCAGACTGCTGCCCGGGCGGGCGGCAGCCATACAACAGCAACTGGACCACCCGAAAGAGGGGCGGCTGGGGCAGCAGATATTTTATTTTGCCAGCGTAGATTCCACCAACACAGTGGCCAAAGCGATGGCACAGGCAGGCGCCGACTGTACACACGGCACCGTCGTTTTGGCGGGCGAGCAAACGGGCGGCCGGGGGCGATTCGACCGTGTGTTTGTATCGCCCAAAAGCACAGGAATGTATTTGTCCGTCATTTTGCGCCCGGCGGAAGCAGGGTTTGGCCCTTCTGCCCTCTCCCCCCTTACTGCATTTGTGGGGGTGGCGGTATGCGAAGGTATTGAGGATGTCTGCGGCATTTGGCCAAAGCTGAAGTGGCCTAACGACGTGCTGCTAAACGGGTACAAAATCGGGGGCATTTTGACCGAGATGGCCACAGTGCTTTCATCATCGGGGGAGGCGGTGGCGGCTTATACGATTGTGGGAATTGGACTGAATGTGAACCAGCAAGAACAGGATTTTCCTCCGCAACTGCGAGGGGTAGCCGCTTCGCTGCAAATGGCGACGGGAAGTGTTTGGGATGTGGATACGGTGACCGCCGCTATCATAGCACGGCTGGATGCGATGTATCCCGTCGCACTGCTTGACGGGATACAATCCTATTTGGAGCGGTACAGCACGCTTTGCACTACCATTGGGCAGGAGATTCGATTTGTACAAAATGGCATGGAACGCTTTGGAACAGCCGTTGGCGTAGACGGAGATGCCGGACTGATGGTAGAGACAACCAGCGGAGAGCGGCTGGTGTTGTGTTCGGGAGAAATCAGCCTTCACAAAGAATAAGAAAATAATGCCGACTTTGAAATACCACCGGTCCAAGACCAGTGGTATTTCATTTTGTCTGTCAAAGTTACAGTTATCGACCAAAAACAGCGAGAAGGAAGCCCGCAGCCACAGCGGAACCGATGACGCCGGCCACATTGGGGCCCATGGCGTGCATAAGAAGATAGCTGGCGGGGTTGGCACGCTGGCCCTCCACCTGGGAGACACGGGCGGCCATAGGTACGGCAGAAACGCCCGCAGAACCGATGAGCGGGTTCACTTTGCCGCCGGTGACCACATACATCAGCTTGCCAAACAACAGTCCACCCACTGTGGAGAAGCAGAAGGCAAAGAGGCCAAGACCGATGACAAGCAGGGTATCAATCTTCAGAAAGCGCTCGGCAATGGCAGTGGCGCCCACCGTGGTGCCCAAAAAGATCGTGACAATATTGATGAGAGCATTTTGGGCGGTTTCGGAAAGACGATCCACAACGCCGCATTCGCGAAAGAGGTTACCCAGCATCAACATGCCGATGAGAGGAGCAACAGAGGGCAGCAGCAGCACGGTAAAAATGGTAACAGCGATAGGGAAAATAATTTTTTCCGCTT
Source organism: Oscillospiraceae bacterium (assembly GCA_031551485.1). Classification (GTDB taxonomy): domain Bacteria; phylum Bacillota; class Clostridia; order Oscillospirales; family Ruminococcaceae; genus JAVBNO01. The sequence goes on along the minus strand of JAVBNO010000082.1, from coordinate 21,939 downwards.
TGCTGACGTGGCGGCTTTGGGTCATCACCACTTCCCTCTCCTTTTGGGTGGTGAGGGCGCGCATGATGGGAGGCTGTATTAATGGGATAAGCGCCATGTAGGAATAGGCTGCCACCGCGATGGCGGGCAATAGTTCAGGCGCCAGCTTGGAGGCTAAATAGATGGCCGTGGGGCCGTCGGCACCGCCGATGATGCCAATGGATGCAGACTGGGCCGCGCTGAACTGGGGCAATACATTCGCCAGCGTAAAAGCGGTGAAGATGCCCAGCTGGGCCGCCGCGCCCAACAGCAGGGACGACGGACGAGAAAGCATGGGGCCAAAGTCGGTCATGGCGCCGATTCCTAAGAAAATAAGCGAAGGATAGATGCCCAACTTAACACCCTGATAAAGGTAATAGAACAGGCCGCCCGCTTCCTTCATGCTGCCGTCTGCCAAATAGATGGGGGCCGCCATGATTTCCGGCATCAGGTTGACCACAAGACAGCCGAAAGCGATGCAGACCAAAAGCAGGGGTTCAAACTTTTTAACAAGCGCCATGTAAAGCAGTACACAGGCCACTATAATCATAATCAGTCGGCCGGGGACATAGAAAGAATAGCTGGAGAGGGGTTCAAATATGTTGCGAAAGCCGGAAGTATTCCAAAGCTTCGCCAGTATTTCCAGTACGTGAAATTCCATTAATCCAGCCCCCCGTCAACTCAAGATGACGAGAGCATCGCCAGTATTCACCGACGTACCCGCGGCTTTGAGGACCTGTGCCACAGTGCCGTCCTTAGGCGCTGTAATCTCGTTTTCCATCTTCATGGCTTCCAGGATGAGCAGCACGTCGCCTTTTTTGACCGCAGCGCCGGGCTGGGCTTTGATGGAAAGCACTGTGCCGGGCATGGGGGCGACGACCGTATTATCCCCGGCGGGGACAGAGGCGACGGCAGGCGCTGCCGGGGTAGGTGCCACCGGCGCTGTCGACGCGGCAACAGGGGCAACAGCCACAGGAGTATCGGTTACATCCAACATAATGGCTTCGCCTTTTTCGACTTCCACCAGATAATCTTTGCCGTTAAGCGATACTTTGTATTTCATGTTTTTATCTCCTCAAACACATATTAAAGCGGACGAATGGATACAAACCGCAATTGATTGAGAGGCATTTTCAACTCGTCGGCCACGATACACATCAGCATGGCGGCAGTTTTGTCGTCGACGCCGTGGAGCGCCAGTTGGCCCAAAGAACCTGGGGCCGGAACTTTGTTGACTGCTACCGAGGGCGTCGAGACCGCCGGAGCATCCACCGGCGCTTTAGCATCCGATCGGGCTGCAATGGACCCGGTGAAGGCCGAAATGAGGCGGATGACCAGCATGATGAGCACGAGGGCGAAAAAAACCACGCTCATCCCCAGCAGGGACATCCAGAGACTGTTAACCAACGATAAGCCTTGATCCATGTTCGTTCCTCCTTAGTCCACTGCCACAATGGAATATTTGACGGTGTTCTCTTCCTTTTGCTTGCGATCGTTAAAGAACTTTTCGGCAATTTGCGGGAAGACGATATAGGAAAGAACATCTTCATCGTTTTTGGCAAGGTCGCCGATTTCCGCTTTTGCTTTGTCAAATTCGGGGGGCAGGCTTTCGGCATAGCGGCCGGTGACCGGTTTTTCGTCGCCCAGCACCAGCTTTTGGACCGCCGGGTCGATAGTACCCGGAGCGGTGCCATATTCGCCGCGAAGGTATGATTTAATCTCTTTAGAGACGTTTTTATATCGCTCGCCATCCAGAACATTGTTGACCGCCTGGACGCCAACCATCTGGCTCATGGGGGTGACGAGGGGCGGGTAGCCCAAATCTTTGCGGACGCCGGGAATTTCCTGGAGCACGGTGTCGAATTTGTCCATGGCGCCACGGGATTTGAGTTGGGCCACCAAATTGGACAGCATGCCGCCGGGGACCTGGTAATTGAGGGCGTCGGTGTCGGTCGCCATGACAACGGCATCCAACATGCCATTGGCGACATAGGCGTCCTTCATGGGCTTGAAAAAGTCGTTGATGGTTTTGAGGGCATCATATTTCACGTCGATGTCGTAGCCCAGCTGGCGCAGCGCGTAAACCAGGGTTTCGGTGGCGGGCTGAGATGTGCCGCCCGAGAAGGCGGAAATGGCGGTATCGATGCCGTCACAGCCGGCTTCCACCGCTTTCATGTATGTCATGAAGGCAAGGCCGGTGGTGGAATGCGTATGAAGGTGGATGGGAAGCTTCACGTTCTCCTTGAGCGCGCCAATGAGGTCATAGGCCTCGCGGGGGCTCATGATGCCGGCCATATCTTTGATGCAAAGACTGGTGGCACCCATGGCCTCGATCTGTTTGCCCAGCTTCACATAATTTTCAAGATTGTGGATAGGGCTTAAGGTATAGGAAATGGCCACCTGGGCCACCGCGTTATTTTTGAGTGTCTCGTCCACGGACACTTCCAGATTGCGCAGATCGTTGAGAGCATCAAAAATGCGGATGACATCAATGCCGTTTTCGACCGACTTTTTGACAAATTTGCGCACAACATCATCGGGATAGTGTTTGTAGCCCAACAGATTTTGGCCGCGGAGCAACATTTGCAATTTTGTCTTTTTGCAGACGGATTTGATTTTGCGCAGCCGTGCCCAGGGGTCTTCGTTCAGGTAGCGCAGACAGGAGTCGAAAGTGGCGCCGCCCCAGCATTCCAGTGAATAATAGCCGGCGTTGTCAAGCTCGCCCAAAATGACCTCGAACTGAGACAAGGGCAGCCTGGTCGCAATTAAAGACTGGTTGGCGTCCCGCAGCACGGTTTCGGTGAAGCGTACTTTTGCCATGGAACAATACCTCCTCAAAATGATTCACACGCTGGGGACATTTCGATTTTTGGCCGGTCCCAAGCGAAATTATTTTCATTTTACCACGTTTATCCATTAAAAAAAAGAGGCATCAGCCGTTATTGTATTTTTTTTGTCAATCTTGTGTAAGTTGTCAAAAGTATAAAGCTAAAAAGGCCGAATCAGGGCAATATTGTGGTGTCGGGGAATCAAGTATGGTATACTCAGTAGAAATCATTCGTCACCAAGGCAGGGGAGTTTTGCATGAAAGTTTTGTTGTGCGCGCTAAACGCCAAATATATCCACTCTTCCCTGGCACCGTGGATGCTGCGGGCCCAGGCGCTGGCGCATGGCTTTGCAGCAAAAGAGGTGATGGTAGTTGAAGGTACCATCAACCAAAGCGATGCCGCCCTTGTGGAGATGATCGTGGCCCGGAGGCCAGATGTGGTGGGATTTTCCGCTTACATCTGGAATATACAGACCATCTGGCGGCTGCTGCCGCTTATCAAAAGGGCGCTGCCCAACGCCGTCATCCTGCTGGGGGGGCCGGAGGTATCTTACAACAGCTGCGACGTGCTGAAGGAATTGAGTGAGGTCGACAGTATTGTTGCAGGTGAAGGCGAAGAGGCTTTTTTGCAGCTTCTGGAACATTGGCAGGGCCTCCGGGAGAAAAAGGATGTGGCCAATTTGGTTTGGCGGGACGGAGGGCAAATTGTTAGCAATACGACCGCCCCACCCATCTCCGCTCTTCCCTTCCCTTATGACAGCGGGTATTTGGCCGCCCTTGGCGGGCGAATTGCCTATGCAGAGACTGCGCGAGGGTGTCCTTTTGCCTGCACATTTTGCCTTTCTGGCACTGACGAAAGCGCCCGGTTTTTCCCCTTGGACGAAACGAAGGCGGTACTTTTGCAATTGGCACAGTCGGGTTCGCGCACCATCAAGCTTGTGGATCGGACATTTAACTGCAATCCCAAGCGGGCTTATGATATCTTTGCCTTTTTGATTGAGACGCAAAAGGATGGGCATATTCCCGAAGGGGTATGCTTTCACTTTGAGGTAGGAGCCGATTTGTTTGACGAACACACCTTAGCGATGCTGCAGACTGCGCCGGCCGGGCTGTTTCAGATGGAGGCGGGTATCCAGAGCTTTCATGCACCCACGTTGGAAGCCATCCGACGCAAAACGGATATCACCCGTCTTTCGGCAAATTTACGGCGTATTTTGGCGATGGGTAATATTCATTTACACATCGATTTGATTGCCGGATTGCCCTTGGAGGACCTAGACACATTTGCGCAAAGTTTTAATATGGCTTTTGCCATCCGGCCCCATATGCTGCAATTGGGCTTTTTGAAGCTGCTCCATGGGTCATTCATCCGGAAGCAGGTGGCGGATTTTGGCTACCGATACTCCTTTCTGCCTCCTTATGAAGTATCCAGCAGCCGGTGGCTTACCGAAGATGACGTCATGCTGCTGCACCGGGTGGAGGATGTGGTAGAGCGGATGTACAACAGCGGACGGTTTTGGGATACGATCGAGTATGTATTGGAGGCCACCGGTCTTTCGGCTTTTGCGTTATTTAAAAACATGGCGGACTATCTTTCCAAAACGGTTTGTTCCACAAAGGGAATATCCAAGCGTGATTACGCCGAGCATATCTACCGGCATTTTGCCGCGGCGGCGGGCGTAGAATCACAAAAATTGCGGGATGCCATGGTGTGCGATTGGCTGCGGTCATCGGACGGGCATTTGCCAAGATGTTTGCAGGTGGCCGACCCGAGACTTGGGGCTGTTGTACGACAGCAAAAGCGGAAAGGGGCGCGAACAGGCATTGCCCTTTTGTACGCAGACTGTTGCCGGACGGCTGTGGTGGACTATGAAAAGCGGGATATTGTGACCGGTCGATATGCAATCGCATTGCATGCCTTGGATAAGACGGCATCATTTGTTTTACCCATGAACGAATAGAGGGATGCATTTGTTCCAATACCATATACCAAGCGCTATGGGATGATACCATTTTGTAATGGGCTATTCATAAAATCAGGTTGATTTCCAAAGGAAAAAAGTGTAAAGTTTTGCGTATTGGAAACGACAAGTTTTGACTTGAAAGATGGAAAATGGTGAATATATGAGTGATAAAAGTCAGGCCGGGAAGCGGCCAAAAAAGAAGAGGCTGCTGCTTTACAACATCATCTTGGCCGTTTGCATTGTGACTTTTTTAGGCTGCGCCGGATATTTAGGATTTTATTTTATTCAAGCACACGCCGCCGAAAGCGAATATGATGCTTTGCGGCCCAGTATTACCATCCTGGATCCGGATAATCAGCCGGAAGATACGGGAGAAAGCAAGCCGCCAGTGTCCACAGTGGTGATTGATTGGACGGAATTGATGGCGCACAATCAAGAGGTGAAGGGATATATCATCATCCCCAACACCAGTATCAGTTATCCCATTGTGCAAGGGAAAGACAATGTAAAATATTTGACAACCACGGTCATGGGAACTTATAATCCAGCCGGCGCCATTTTTATGAGTTGCGACAATCACGCCAATCTGGAAGACCGGAATACCGTCATCTACGGGCACAACCGAAACAACGGCACCATGTTTGAAGATTTGACCAAGTTTCTGGATCCTGATTTTTTTGCTCAGAATAAGACGATCTCGATCTTTACACCTGCCGGAGAATGCACGTATGAAATTTTTCAAGCTTATACCGCCAATATCAGTTTGGATTATGCCCGGGTACAATTTGCCAATGACGAACAATTCGGACAATATCTGACCATGATTAAGGGCGTGCCGGAGGCGAATATTGCGCCTGACTATGCCAAAGCGGGTGACAAGATGATCACATTGTCCACTTGTACGAATCGCACCGAAGATACACGTGTGGTTGTACATGCCAAATTGGTTGATTTTAAGCCTATTCCCGAAGCAGATTAATCTGTATGAACATCCCGAAAGTCCCTGGTTTTTGAAAAGCCGGGGACTTTTTGATTCCAATTTTTGCGTCGAAATATATGGTTACTTTAGGGCAGAATATGGGCAGGAGGTGAATGTTGATGAAAAAATTTATATCACTTTCGTTGATTCTGATTATGGTGTTTGTCATGGCGTGTCCCGCCTATGCACAGCCCAAAACATATACTGTCCAACCGGGGGACAGCATGTGGAAAATTGCGCAGGCGCATGAGATTGGCGTGGCGGAGCTGTTGAAGGCAAATCCGCAAATTAAGAATTCCGCACTGATTTATGTGGGGCAAAAGATTACCATTCCCGAAGCGGCCCCCCTTGTGACGCTGGAAGATGAAGTGGTTCGGCTTGTCAATGTGGAAAGGGCCAAGTACGGGCTTTCTCCCTTGGCGAAGAACTGGCAGGCCGCCCGGGTCGCACGCATTAAGTCACAGGATATGATTGACCGCGGGTACTTTGCCCACCAGTCCCCTGCCTATGGCTCCCCATTTAATATGATGGAGAATTTTGGCCTTAAGTTTTCTGCTGCGGCTGAGAACATTGCCATGGGGCAAAAGACACCTGCCGAGGTGATGAGAGGCTGGATGAACTCCCCGGGACATCGGGCCAATATTTTGAGCCGTACGGTCACCCAAATTGGCGTGGGCGCCGCCAAAGCCCACAACGGCACATTATATTGGACACAAATGTTTTTGAAGCCGGTGTAGTGGCATTTTTCGAAAAAACCGGGCGACAGGAAGAATTCTGCCGTCCGGTTTTTTGATTTATTTTGAAATATTTTTGCATATTTTGATTGTTTTATGGAAATAATTTTAGAATTTTGCGGTTTTAGTTGACAGTTTAGCATTTTTCATGCTATTATTAATTCTACAATGATTGATTTTGCAATTATTTTTGGTTAAGAATGATTTGGTTTAGGGGAGTGCCGCAAATGCAGCAAAAAATACCTGCTGAACGGCTCAAAGCGGTTTTGGCATATATTGAAGCCAACGGTAGCGCGCAAATTCGCGAGCTTGCCGACAATCAATCTGTTTCCGAGGCAACTGTAAGACGTGATTTGGATGAATTGGAAAAAAGCGGTTTTATCCAGCGCACACATGGCGGCGCTATGCTGTTGGATCAGGGCGCCTCTTTCGAACGTATTTACAATGACAAAATGAATTTGAATTTGGCGGAAAAACGGCGCATTGGTGCCGCGGCTGCCGTCTATGCCAAAGAAGGAAGCACCATCTTTTTGGATTCGGGTACCACGAGCTTACAGGTTGCTTTGCAGCTTTGCAGTGTGCCCAATTTGACCATCATCACCCACGATTTGTACATTGCGGCTGCCGTCAAATTTCATCCGACCACCACTGTTATCGTTACCGGCGGCATTAAGCGGGAAGGTTATAATTTGCTGGTGGGGTCGTTGGTGGAAAACTTTATACGGGATTTGCGGGTAGACGTTGTGTTTCTGACTGCGGACGCGGTAGACATCGACTTCGGCGTATCCAATGCCAATTACATTGAAGCGGGCATTAAGACAGCCCTTAGCAAAGTGGGTAAACAAATTATATTGACCGCCGACGCCACCAAGTTCGGGAAAACCGCAGTGGCCCGCGTATGCCCTTTGGATCGGGTGCATTTGGTGATTACGGACGACGCGCTGTCTGAAGATATCAAAGCCCGGCTGGCAGCTTTAAGAACGGAGCTGGAGCTGGTTTAACCATATATCACTTTTTGGAGGAGAAAAATTATGAGCTGGCTTAAAGAAATTATTGGAACCGAAAAGGCAATTGTCGCCATGTGTCATTTTCAAGCACTGCCTGGCGACCCCGGATATGACAGGGCGAAGGGCATGGACTGGGTCGTTGAGAAAGCACGCGCCGATTTTTTGGCGTTGCAGGAGGGCGGCGTGGACGCCGTCATGTTCTCCAATGAGTTTAGTCTTCCTTATTTGACGAATGTACGCAAAGAAACTGTGGCCGCCATGGCACGCATTATCGGCCAGCTGCTGCCGGAAATTAAAATTCCTTTCGGCGTTAACGCTTTGTGGGATGGCGCCGCCTCTTTGGATGTGGCTGTGGCCACCGGCGCTAAATTTGTCCGCGAAATTTTTACCGGCGTATATGCCAGTGACTTTGGACTTTGGAACACCAACTACGGCGAAGTATCCCGTCACCGCCAGGCAGTTGACGCCGGTGACGTAAAATTGCTGTTTAATATTGTACCGGAAGCCGCCAAATATTTGGCAGCGCGGGACATTAAAGAAATTGCCAAAAGCACTGTCTTTAACTGCAAAGCAGACGCTTTGTGTGTATCCGGCCTGACCGCCGGCGTAGAGACCGACAGCCAGATTTTGAGCGATGTCAAGGGCACCGTTCCCAATACCGTCATTTTTGCCAACACCGGCTGCCGGCTTGACAATATTGAGCGGCAGTTGAGTGTGGCGGACGGCGCTGTTGTGGGTACCACCTTTAAATTTGACGGTGTATTTGAGAATGCCGTTGACGTAGAGCGGGTCAAACCCTTTATGGAAAAAGTGAAAAACTTCCGCGCCAAGCTGTAAGTAACAGCACAATTGTGAAATGCGAAAAGCCGTCGGATGTGTCCGGCGGCTTTTTTTCCATCTTGCTCCATACTAATGATCGTAATTTTGGGAATACTACCTTTACTGGCCGAAAAAGGCATTTTACACCGGCCTGGGAGGGATTATGATGAAATTACGACAACGAATTGGCCTTTGCATCATAGGGGTTGCTGTTGCATTGTTATCGGCGACCGTCGCTTTTGCTGCGCCAAAAGAGATAAATTCGACACAAACGACGTTTGCCGCCGCCGATTTTGACGACCAAGCCTGGCTTATCACAGAGATTGCCACCCAGGTCGGACATGAGGCGCCCTTTACCGGCGAAGAGCTGGCCGGTATTCAGGTAATCCGCATTGTGGGGGAAGATTTATCTGGATGTTATATTCCCATGGGTATCCGGCATTTAAAGGGCCTGCATACGCTGGAGCTGGGCGGAGACAAGTTGGAAGGCGATTTGACCGCATTGGACGATATGAACACCCTTGCTGTGCTGGATTTAAAGGACAACCGTTTTTCGGGCCGCCTGCCGGCGCTTTCCGAGGCGGCACTGCACAAATTTGACGTCAGCAATAATTATCTTTCTGGAGACGTACCCTTCTATTATTTATTCAGCCCCGGGTACAAGGACGACCACAATTTTTTATCGGTGCACACGGCCCTTGGGCCACAGCTCTATCTTTTGCCTTCGCCTGTAACTGTGGAACTGGAGGTTGGCGAAACGCTGGATTTGACCAATACAAGCATTTATAGTATTCATGTTTCCAGCCCGGACGGGGAAACCAACACCAATTTGGACAGCCTGAAATATGCGGCGCTGGACGCGATTTCGATGAATGTGGCCACTGCCAATGTAAGCGGCACGACTGTGACCGCCAATAAGGAGGGGCAAACGGTCATCATCTTTGGCCACCGGGATCGGGCGGAACCGGATGTGGCTGGGTCACCCAATGCCAATGCTGCCGTGGAACTGCGGGTAAACGTCATTCCACCCCGGGCGGAAGCCGTGACGCCGCCAGCCGAATATGATATGATTCGGGATGCCGAAACAAACGATGACGAAATCGGTGACTCGGCAGCGGAAGACCCGATCATCACCGACCGGATTTTGGACAATCCCTATACCGGTGATGTGGGAATCGGCTTACTCGTTGGGGGACGGGGCCGAGAGCTTGTTTTGGCCGGCGGGTTTATTCTTGCCGGAGTCATTGCCTTTTTGGCTCGCCAAAAAGGCAGAAATCGCTGGCATTAAATAGCATTTACCAAAGGGCATGCCAGATCATTTGGCATGCCCTTTATCATTGTATCTTCAACTGCTGTTATCTTGCCGCCAGGGCAGCTTTGATCTCATCCCGCATGCGAACGGCCTCGCGGCGGGCGGCGGCGGCATAATCGTCGGGAAAGCACCCTTCTTTTTGCCACGCTGTCATAATAGCGCGGGAGGAGTTGATGACGGCGCCTTTTCCGGCGGTGTCGAAGGCAGGGACAATATCGGCGGCGCCGGCGCCCTGGGCCCCGTAACCGGGCACCAAAAAGAAGGTGTGGGGCAAGGCAGCCCGCAATTCCCCCAATTGGGCCGGATAGGTGGCGCCCACAACGGCGCCCACAGCCGAGTAGCCGTGGCGCCCAATGGTGTGTTGACCCCAAGTCTCACACATATCGCCCATGAAGCGGTATATGGAACGACCGTCAATCATTTTGTCCTGTAATTCGCCGGAGGATGGATTGGATGTTTTTACCAGCACAAAAATACCTTTGTCTTCCGATTGGCACAGGGTCAGAAGGGGGGCAATGCCGTCGGTGCCCAGATAGCCGTTGACAGTGAGGTAATCGGCACCGAAAGCCTCTTCCCTCTCCCCTTCCACATCGGTGGCGCCCAGATAGGCTTTGGCATAGGCCTCCATGGTAGAGCCGATGTCATTGCGCTTGCAGTCGGCAATGATGACCATGCCCTTCGCCTTGGCGTAGGCGATGGTGTCGGCAAAGGCTTTGACACCTGCCCAGCCCATAGCTTCGTAATAGGCCGACTGGGGTTTGATGGCGGGGACAATATCACAAAGGGCGTCGATAAGGCCCTTGTTAAACATAAAGAAAGCGGCGGCTGCGCCCTTCGCGTTTTGGCCGTGTTCCCGGTACGCATCGGCTTTGATGGCATCGGGAATGTAGGCGAGGGTGGGATCAAGACCGGCCACCGTAGGGTTTTGGCAGCTTTCAATTTTTTCTATCAGGCGATCAAAGGACATGGAAGCCTCCTGTTTTTTGGCCATTAGGCCTTATAAGTGACAATGCCGCCGACGATGGTGTAGAACGCTTTGCCCTTTAGCTGCATGCCGGCAAAGGGGGTATTGCGGGATTTGGAAAGGAAATTTTCCGGGTCGACGGTCCAACGGTGATTGGGGCTTAGCAGGGTGATATCCGCCGGTTGACCCAGCGCCAATGAACCGCCTTTAATCCCCAGAATTTGAGCGGGGTTACAGGACATCAGGGTGATCAGGCGGGCCAGGGTGATTTTGCCGGTGTGGACCAGGGCGGTCATGTAAGCGCCCAGCGCCGTCTCCAACCCCACGACGCCGTTAGGCGCCGTAAGGAAGTAGGCTTTTTCGGCGGGAGTATGTGGGGCGTGGTCGGTGGCAAGTGCGTCAATGGTGCCGTCGGCCACCGCTTCAATGAGCGCAGCACAGTCCTCCTGGGTGCGCAAGGGCGGATTCATGCGGAAATTGGCGTCCTGGCTTAAAACAGCCCGGTCATCCAAAAGGAGATAGTGCGGGGCTGTTTCGCAGGTGACCTTGACACCATTTGCCTTGGCAAAACGGATCATGGCGGCGGAGGTTGCCGTGCTGATATGGGCGATGTGAACGGGGCATCCAGTGGTTTTCGCCAAGAGAATTTCCCGGGCAACAGCCACTTCTTCACCGGCGGGGTCCATGCCTTTGACACCAAGGGAGCGGGCAGCGCGACTATTGACAATGCCGCCGTCGATAATACTTAATTCCTCGCTGTGACTGATGACAGGCAAACCGCAACGGGCGGCCTGCCGCAACGCCTCCATCATCATTTTGGAATTTTCCACGGGGCGGCCGTCATCACTAAAAGCCACGGCCCCCGCCATCTTCAGCGATTCAAAAGAAGACAGCTCGCCGCCTTTCATTCCCCGGGTAATACAAGCGACAGGATAGACCCGGGCGGCGGCAGCGGTCGCCGTGGTCACCACATGGCGGATGCCCACCGGAGTGTCGAGAGGCGGGGCGGTATTGGGCATGCAGGCGACGGCGGTAAAACCGCCGGCTGCGGCCGCCATACACCCGGACAGGATGTCCTCCTTGTGGGTTTGGCCGGGGTCGCGGAGGTGAACATGCATATCAATCAGGCCGGGACAGGCCACAAGGCCGTCGGCATTGATGACAGATGCATCCTTGGGCGGGTCACAGTCGGAGCCCATCTGGGCTATGCGACCGTCCTCCACGACAATTTCACCCAAGTTATCGATTCCATTGACAGGATCGATGATGTGGGCGTTTTGAATATACAAGGGTTGTTGTCTCATTGGATTCACCCCCGTAGTCATTGAATGCGTCTAATCCAAAGGTTTCATTGTGGGGAACAGGAGCACATCACGGATGGAGTTGGAGTTGGTGAGCATCATGACAAGGCGGTCGATGCCGATGCCGATGCCGCCTGTGGGCGGCATGCCGTATTCGATGGCGTTGAGGAAATCCTCATCCACATCGTTGGCTTCGTCGTCGCCAGCCGCTTTCATGGCTGCCTGATACTCGAAGCGTTCCCTCTGGTCAACGGGGTCGTTGAGTTCGGAGAAAGCGTTGGCATATTCCCGGCCGATAATGAAAAGCTCGAAGCGCTCGGTATATTCGGGGTTTTGGGGCTGGCGCTTGGAAAGCGGCGAAATTTCCACCGGGTGACCGGTGATAAACGTTGGCTGAATGAGCTTGTCTTCGCAGTAATGCTCGAAGAAGAGATTGAGTATTCCGCCGATGCCATGGCGGGTTTCATATTCAATGTGATGCTGTTTGGCCAAAGCGCGGGCTTCTTCCACCGTTTTGACGGTGGTAAAGTCTACATTGGCGTACTGCTTGACGGCATCCAACATGGAGAGGCGGGCAAAGGGTTTTTCCAAGTTGAGTTCCACATCGCCAAAAGTAAATATACAAGTACCCAGCACCGCTTTTGCCACCGCACGGAACATCGACTCGGTGATCTCCATCATGCCGTTAAAATCGGTGTAGGCCTCGTAAAGTTCGAGAAGGGTAAATTCCGGATTGTGGCGGATGGATATACCCTCGTTGCGAAAGACACGGCCGATTTCGTATACTTTATCAAAGCCGCCCACAATCAGCCGCTTGAGGTGCAGCTCCAGAGCGATGCGTAAATACATATCAATATCCAAGGTGTTGTGATGGGTGATGAAAGGCCGGGCAGCCGCACCGCCGGCAATGGAATGGAGCACCGGCGTTTCCACCTCCAAGAAGCCCCGGGCGTCGAGAAAGCGGCGGATTTCGCGGATGATCATTGAACGGCGGACAAAGGTCTCTTTGACCTCGGGGTTGACGATTAAGTCCACGTACCGCTGGCGATAGCGAAGTTCTGTATCCTTGAGACCATGGAATTTTTCGGGCAGGGGCAGAAGAGATTTGGAAAGAAGCATCATATGATGCGTTTTCACAGAGATTTCTCCCCGGCGGGTACGAAAGGCCTCGCCCGAGACACCAATAATATCACCGATGTCCCAATCGGCCATAGCGGCATAGCATTCCTCGCCGACGCCGTCCACTTTGATGTAAAGCTGGATTTTGCCGGTTGTATCCAAAAGGTCCATGAAGGTGGCTTTGCCCATGTCGCGCCAGCTGATGATGCGGCCGGCAATGCTGACCTCTTTGCCCTCATACTCTTCGAATTTCCCCACAATATCAGCGGCGTAAGCCGTGCGGGTATAGGAGGTTACTTCGAATGGATTTTTTCCTTTTGCTTTGAGGGTCGCCAGCCTGTCCCGCCTGATTTGCAGGATTTCCGAAAGACTTTGCCCCTCCGGCTGCTGGTTGTCCATGGGCTCCTTATGATCCGACATATGCAATACACATCCTTAAAAGTATGTAGATATAAAAAAGGTTTTGACGCTATATATGATTTCATGCAGGCCGGTGATGGCCTGCATGAAATATTGTACCATTATTCTGCCTGGATTTATACCCCTATTTCCAAAATCTTAATGCGGAAAGATCCAGAGGGGGCGGCTACCTCTACTACATCGCCGGTTTTATGGCCCAGCAGAGCCTTTCCCACTGGGGATTCGTCAGTGATCGTATCCATCGATTGATTGGATTCCACTGAACTGACAATGCGGTAGGTATACTCTTCATTATAATCGACGTCGACAATTTTAACGACGGCACCCATGGATACCTCGTCACGAGACAGTTTATCTTTTTCCAGAAGTTTGACCTTTTTCAGGTATTCTTCCAGGGTTTGGATGCGGGCTTCGACAATGGCCTGTTCGTTTTTGGCCTCGTCATACTCGCTGTTTTCGGAAAGGTCGCCAAAGCCTCGAGCTGTTTTAATTTTTTCGGCAATGTCTTTGCGCTTGACGTCTTTGAGTTCTTCCAGTTCCCGTTTCAGGTCTTCGTAGCCTTCTTCGGTCATAAGGATCTCTTGTACCATTTGTCACGCTTCCTTTCGTTGGCCGGACAGCGCCACAAAGAAAAGTGTGGGGCGGTAGCCGGGTTCTGTATATCTATAATGTAGCAGTGATTGTTCCTAAAAATTACCTCTTGTGAGCACAATACATAGTATTATAGTCAAGAGATATCGCTGTGTCAAGTCAATTTCCGGATTCTGGGAACACTATTTTTCACCGAGCGTAGCGGTTATGGGCGACAAAAAATAATTATATGTGTCTGTTTTCGCGCTCCAGCGCGGTTTGATATAGCCATCCCGCCGCTTCGTCAAGGGTTGCGTCGATGCCACCCAGGCGGCACCGGCCCGCCGCCATCCGCCCTAATTCCCGCATGCGGCCCAATTCGTAAAGCGCACCCGCAAAATAAGTGGGGTCCATGCCAAGAGGAACATGTTCCTCCAGTTGTGAAGAAAGGCGGCATTTGAGGTAATTCATGACACAAGGGGCTTGGGCCTCTTCCCCCTCCCCTGCTGCAATGACAGGACAAGGAAACTCCGGCATCGATAACCGCCCTGAGCGGTGCAGGATGGGATCAGACGGATTTTGGGGTAGGAGGGTAAATAGGCAATCCTCCAGCGACCGAATGTTGTTGGTGATGAAGATCGGGGCGCCAAAAGAATCCAACACCCGGGCACCAAAATCGGTGTATTTGTCAGGATGGAGGGTAAAAATTTTGACAGTGTTGCAATATTTAATCAGTTCCAGCGCCAGTTGCTGGTGGCGAGCCGTGGGATCATACAGGCCCACCACTCTTTGATAAAGCTGAATTTTGGCGCGGTCGACAATGCGGATCGCGGTGTTGACCGCGATGACGTTGTAAAATTCCGACGGGTAGAAGCGGTTTATCATCACGTCATCGGGTAAAGTGATCGATTCGTCAATAACAAGACGGTTGGCAAAACGGCCTGCCAATTTTGCCAGTTCCTCAAAGTTAATTTTACCATGCCAGCGGTAACTGTTAATCTGAAAAAAGCGACAACTGCCCACCGATTGTTCCAGGACCTCGGCGCGCTGTCGCTTTATTTTATCCAGGACCGGACCATATAATCCGGCGCGTTTTAATTTTTGCACCGATACCGCTGCAAACACAGATTGTCCCCCACATCCTCATGAATATTCGTCCTGCGCCAAAGCAAGTTACCCATAGCTATGCGAAGAAAAAACGGTTTATGTGCATGGGACATGGCCAATGCAAAATTAACTTTCCGCATTAAAAGAGGACGGATTTATCCGTCCTCTTGGCATTGTTTATGGCTACGCCGGCTATGCCGCCGCGCTGCTGGAAGCGGTGGCCGTTGTTTCCTCCACCTTGATGGAAGATGTGGCCAGCTCCATCGCCTTTTTAAACTGGGGATCGGCATCTTCCGAAAGATCAACCCAACTGGGCAAATCACCTTCAAGGGGTTTGATTTCATAGTCGGGGGCGACGCCGACACCATCGATGGGTACACCTTTGCCGCTGGCATAGTGGGCTACCGTCAGACGAATGGCGGAACCGTCGGTCAACTTGAATACTTCCTGGACGCTGCCCTGGCCGGCTGTGAGCATGCCAACCGATTTGCCTTTGTTAAAATCTTTGAGCACCTGGACAAAAATCTCGGCGGCATCGGCGGTGTTTTCGTTGGTCAGCACCACCATGGGAAGGGTCATTTCACCGGGCGCCGAGGTGTGCAGCACCTCGACTTTGCCGTCCCGGGCTACAGAAGACACAATATCACCCGCACCCACAAGGGTGTCTAACGTTTCAGCGCAGGCACGAATGTTGCCGCCTTTGTTGTCGCGCAGATCAAAAATAACCGCTTTGATGCCGTTGTTAATCAGCTTGCCAATTTCCTGGTCAAATTGATCGGAGGTGGCCACCGAGAAGGAGGTGATTTTGACATAACCAACCTGGTTAAAGATTCGGGTATAAACGGTGGGAATTTCCACCTGGCGACGGGTCAAGGTGAGGGGTTTATCTTCCTCGTTTTCCCGGCGGATGACAAGGGTTATTTTGGTGCCGGCTTCGCCCTTGAGGGAGTTGGCCACATTCTGATACGTTTCGGTGTTGACATCGGTTTCAACATCGGCGTCGGTATCGATTACTTTGACGACAAGATCGCCGGCTTGAATGCCGACCATGGCGGCCGGAGATTCGGGATACACCTCTTCAACAGACAAAAATCCATCCTGGGCCATTTTGGGTACGATGCCTACCCCGATGTAACGGCCTTCCAGCGACTGCTGGTAAAGGGCGTACTCTTCCGGCGTCATATACGCCCCGTTGGGATCGCCTATACCGCTCATATAGCCGACTGCCTCGGCATTGAGAAGGGTGTTTTCGTCAATGACACCGTAGTATTTGTCGCGCACTTTGCGGTCAATTTCAGAAATCTTTTTGTAAAGATTTTCTCTTTCCATGGTGCTGTTCATTCGTTCGTTAAAAAAGCCCAAAGCAAAGATAACCGTGATGCAAAAAGTCAGTGTCATCACGATGACCATATATGCAATGGCAGCGCCGAGGGAAATTTTCTTACTCATAGTTTGCTTCTCCTTTTATGCCGCGTAAAGTGCAAGATATTTAGGCCTTCGTAAAGTAGGTCATGGGGTTTTTGGCCACACCGTCAATACGGATTTCAAAATGCAGATGCGGACCGGTAGACCAACCAGTGGAACCAACCGCGGCAATGGGGTCGCCTTTGGATACCGTGTCGCCTACTTGGACAAATATGTCACTACAGTGGCCGTAAAGCGTGGAATAGCCACCGCCGTGGTCGATGATCAGGTATTTGCCATAGCCCCTGTTTGGGACATATGTAGTTTGAACAAAGGCCACTGTGCCGGTGTTGGCCGCAACGATCGTCTTGCCGTAGACGCCGGAACCGGAAATATCGGTGCCGGTGTGGAAGTCACTGCCCTGAAACCGCAGACCATAGGCACAAGAGATACTGTAAAACCCCGGGAGCGGCCAGGCAAATTGCCCACCTACATATTCACCGTTGGAACCGATTTGACGGTAGATGGCGGCAATTTCATCCTGCACTTCCTGCATCTGCTTTTTTAATTCCGCCTGGTTGGCCAAATATTCTTTTTCCTGGGCCGCCAGATCTTGTATTTGATTGTTGGTGGAAGCAAGCTGTGTATTAAGCTGCTGCTTTTTGGCTTCAACCTCCACTTTGGAGGCTGCCAGATCATCCATATCGGCTTCCAGTTCCTTTTTAGCGTCCCGAACACGGGACATTTTGGCCACCAAACCATCAATAAGCTCGTTGTCATGATTGGAAACACGCTTGAGCACTTCGGCACGGGTCAAAAATTCGCTGTAACTTTCGGCACCCAAAAGCAGGCCCAGATTGGTAGTATTATTGCTCATATACATGGCGCGCACACGCCTTTTGAAGCTCTCATAGTTTTTGTCAATGTCTACGCCCAGGGTATCAATTTCTGTCTGGCGGTCTTCGATTTCCTGCTCCAACAGCGCAATTTTCGCGGTGAGCACATCAATTTGCTCGCGAATGAGCGCAATATTATTGTCCAGCTGCTTTTTGATGGCGAGCTGCGCCTGCTTTTTGCCGGAGGCAGCATTAATTTGCGCCTGCACCGCTTCCTGCTGTTTTTGCAGCTCGTCATATTTGCTGCTTAAATCTGCGATGGCCGCCTTGCCTTCCGCTTCGCTGGCAGAGGTTTCATCATCCTCGTCATCGGCCCAGGCCGGCAACGCAAAGCACCACAGCATTGAAAAGCAAAGGAGGACTGCAAGCAGCCGCCTTAGCGATTGTTTGATTTTCATTGTCCACATCCTCTCTGTCCACCGGATTTGCTGGTCCGGTACATCCGCGGGGTTATTGTCCCTTAGCCTCTTTTGCCAAAAGGCCAACTGCCGATATCGCGCGTTCACCTCTTCTGTTGGTGTGTTCTATCGTTTACCCTATCTTACAATGATTTAAAGGTGTCTATGCTTTCAGATACTTACCGACAAATAAAATGCTACCCATCATACCAATAATGGTGCCGGCGGCAACAAACCCGCCCAAAATGAGCAACGCCACATCCTGGAATCGGATAAAGCTGTCAAAAACAGTTTGCAGCCAGCTGGAAGGCGCTGTCTCCAGCCATTGCATGCCGAAATGGTAACCAATCCACAGAAGGCCAAAGGCCAGCAGCGCGGAAATAAGGCCCAATAAAATACCTTCGATGATAAAGGGCAGCCGGATAAATATGTTGGTGGCACCCACATATTTCATAATACTGATTTCTTTGCGGCGGGCGAAGATGGTCATTTTGATGGTATTTGCCACAATGACCATAGACACTATGCCCAGCACAGTAATGACAAAAAGGCCGGCAAAATAAATGCCCGTTTTGATATCGGTCATAATGGTGGCTACTTCAGTAGCCGCATTGACATAGTCCACGTGATCCAGCGTCTGCAAAGTGCCGACGGTGACCGCCAGCCGGGACAAATCATCCACCTGGACGCGGAAGGAATCGGGCAGATAGCTCTCTTCCCCATCCTGAATCAGATCATCGGGTTCGACACCATTTTGTTGCGCCACTTCCAGCAGCGCCTCTTCTTTGGAGACAAATTTTACCGCGAGCACGTTTTCGTTTTCTTTTATTTTGGCGCCAAGATCGTTGATAGCCGTTTGATCCAGCCCATCGTCCAGAAAAACAACTACTTCATTCTGGTCTTCCATATAGCCGATGATGCTATTGACGTTTAATGAGATGAGAACAGAGCCGCCAATGAGCAACAGGCAGGCCATCAGTACACCGATGGAGGCTGCCGACATCAGGCGGTTGTTATAGATGTTTTTGGCACCTTCTTTTAAAAGGTACCCCAAGCTGCTTCCTCTCATATGCAATCTCCCTTTGTGGGTGGCTAAGTTTATTCGTTATCAAAAATAAATGTGGATTGGATGTCGGGGGTTCAAGGCGCAGGCGGCTCCTCTTCGCCCGGACTTTGGAAAATAGGCATACCCGATACCGGCTTGTTGCCTTTGGCGACATGGACGGTATGGGAAGTGTTGTCTTTGGTAAAAGTATAGACCTCGCCAATGACCGGTTTAAAGGACGAGACAGGCTGCTCCGATTGTGGGGAAGACGGCGCTTGGGCAACCGGCGATGCGTAGGCATTGGATGAGGACATATCAATATGATGTTCCGGTTTTGGCGGTTCCGGCCGGTAGTGCGAGCCGGAAAGAGGTTCTTGCCGGTAAGATGCCGCCGGGTCGTGTTTGGGGCGCGGCGGATAAGCCGACTGCCCATCGGGCGCTGCATGCTGAGGTTGGGCAGATGCGTGAGAGGCGTAGGCGCCAAAGCCGCTGTAGGGCGCCGGTGTGGGGACGGGCGGCGCGGCGGAAGGACGTGTGGAAGGCGGCAGAGGACCAGGCTCGGTGAAAATAGCCGCGGCCTTTGTTTCCGTCTGTTCTTCTTCTCTGACCACCGCCGAAGGCCGTGTCTCGGGCGGCAGGGGGCCGGGTTCATTCCAAGTGAATCCGGTATTGGATGGCGCCTCGGGCACCTCAAAAAAGGGGGCCAGTTTTTGGACGGGCTCCTGAGTCAAAGGCTCTGTCACAACCGGTGTGTCCGCTTCATAGCGTTGGGGGGCATATTCTTCCGATATTTCCAACGCAGCCGCTTCCTGGGGCGCTAAATCGGCAGAAGCATTGTAATCGTCAGGTATATCGTAAGTGATGGAGGGGTCTACCGACGGGTACTGCACATTCCGGGGCGGCAGGGATACGGACGCCGGTTCGGGGGGCAACTCGTCCCACTCGTCCGCGTAGTCAACCGGGTTGTCGACCGACATGTAACCGACATCAGCAGCCGGAAAAGACGGGGAAACCGGGTCAACCAAAGGATCGGCGCTGAAATATTCATCCGAGAGTGCGCTTTCGGGAGAGACATGAAAAAACTCTTCCGGTTCCAAATTGGACTCGAAAGGAATGCGGCCGGGACGTTGCTGTGCCGGCACAGTTGGGGCTGTCGATGTCCAGGCGGAGCTGCCCGCAGGACGGTCGGAAATAATGCGGCCCTGGTTAAGGGTAATGACCCGGTGGTCAAATTCCGAAACCAGGGTATGCTCGTGGGTCACCATTAAAACAGTGGTTCCCTTTTTATTAATTTCGTTTAAGAGGTCTACAATTTCAAAAGAGAGTTCCGGGTCGATGTTGCCGGTGGGTTCGTCCGCAATGATGATGGACGGATTGTTGACCAGCGCACGAGCCAGCGCCACACGCTGTTGCTCGCCGCCGGAAAGCTGGGCAGGCAGCTGGCGGGCTTTTCCGGTCAGGCCCAACAAATCCAAAATATAGGGTACCCGACGGCGAATATATTTGCCCGAAACGTTGGTGACACGCAATGAAAACGCCACATTTTCGTAAACAGACATGCTGGGGATCAGCCGGAAATCCTGAAATACGACGCCGATAGAGCGGCGGTAGTAGGGAATTTTGCCCCGGCGCATATGGACAAGATCAATGCCATTGACATAAACCTCACCCTCGGTGGGGATTTCTTCCCGCAGCAGCATTTTGATCAACGTACTTTTGCCAGCGCCGGAATGGCCCACCACAAAAACAAATTCACCTTTTTCAATTGTGAGCGACACATTGTTGAGCGCCTCGGTGCCGCTGGGGTAAGTTTTGGTCACGTTTACCAGTTCGATCAACAGTTACACCCACTTTTACCGTCCCGACCGAAAGTTACGTCATCCCACTACCCAGATGTCTTTCGGAGACGGATTAATATTTTACCGGATTGGCCGTCAGGTATTTTTTCACCATCAGCGCCACTTTGAAAATGATGGCATGGTCGAATTCCCGCAAATCCAGGCCGGTTAACTTTTTGATTTTTTCCAGGCGGTAGACAAGGGTATTGCGATGGACAAACAGCTTGCGGGATGTTTCGGAGACATTGAGGTTATTTTCGAAGAATTTTTGGATGGTGAACAGCGTCTCCTGATCCAAACTTTCGATAGAACCTTTTTTAAAAATCTCGCGCAGGAACATTTCGCACAGCGTTGTGGGCAGCTGATAAATGATGCGGGCAATGCCCAGATTATCGTAGCTGACAATATAACGTTCGATGTCAAATACTTTGCCCACTTCCAGCGCCACCTGCGCCTCTTTGAAAGAGCGGGCCAAATCTTTGACAGTGTTGACAACAGTACCGATGCCGACAACAACCTTGGTATAAAATTCGCTGCCCAATGTATCCACAATGGAGCGCGCCAATTTTTCCAGATCTTTGGTTTCGATGCCGCTTTTGATCTCTTTTACCAGCACAATATCATTTTCGCTGATGTTAAACACAAAATCCTTTTGCTTGTCCGGAAACAGATTCTGAATGACGTCGAAGGCAGAAATATCGTTTGCGGAAACAATGCGAATGAGCAGAACGACACGGTTGACATCGGCGCCAAAGTGCAGTTCGCGCGCTTTGATGTAGATATCGCCAGGCAGGATATTGTCCAAAATCACGTTTTTGACAAAATTGCTGCGATCATACTTTTCATCATAGTACTGCTTCAAATTGCTTAAGGAGATCGCCAGCAAATTACAGAATTTGAGAGCCATGTCATCGGTGCCGGATACAAAAACCGCATATTCCGGCTTCATCTTGGAGCCAAAAGGTTTATAGGTAAAACCATCGCGGGTAAAGACCTCGCTGCTTTCGCCAAAGTCGATGGCAAGATGTTCGTTTGTCTCCCCAATACGGGTTAAGTCACTGCTGGCAATCACGGTGGACGTTTTGTCGACAACCCCAATGACACGGTCAATAGAGTCACGCATTTGATGGACAAATCCCTGGAAAAGACGGTTCGACATATTATAGTTCCCCTCCCAAACCTGTGATTTGGCTTTCGTTATTTTGCATAGTTAGGCG
>JAVBNO010000085.1:0-25766 GCA_031551485.1 Oscillospiraceae bacterium | reverse complement strand
ATCAATCCGGCGCTGCTGTTGGATGCGTTCATCAAAGACAGGGGAAAAAAGCTGGCGCAGACCCAAGTAATCCGCAAAAGGATATTGACGGCTGACGAGAAAGAATTTTGCTAAACCAAAGGTAATATTTTCAATATCGTTTTTTCACTATTCACTGTCAATTGGCACAAAAAAGCTTGCAAATATTTTGGCGATATGATATTATACTATGGCAATAAGAACTGCCAAAAGCTTTTGGCGGGGTTTAGTGCCTGTCGATAATCAGACAGACATTGAAACGGACAGTCCTCTGCCACATGTGGGAATGAATGTTCGGATATCATAAGGAGGAAGCACTATATTGGATGCTTTAAAACTCATCGCGCAAGACTCAATGAAATCGGAACTTCCCTCGTTTGGCATTGGTGATACGGTTCGTGTGCATGTCAAAATTATCGAGGGCGAGCGCCACAGAATCCAGGCTTTTGAAGGCACTGTGATTGCCAAAAAACATGGTGGTATTTCGGAAACTTTCACTGTTCGTCGCCTTTCTCACGGGTGTGGAGTAGAAAGAGTATTTCCGATCCATTCTCCCAACATTGACAAAGTAGAAGTGATCCGCAAAGGCAAAGTGCGCCGCGGCAAGCTCTATTATCTCCGTGGCCGGGTTGGCAAGGCCTCCAAGGTGAAAGAGGCAATCAGATAGTTTGGAGCTTAAAGGGACAGTACAGTCCCTTTTTGTTTATATGATAAAAAGAGTCACAGAAGAAGAGTAGCGCCGGCAAGGCAGCCGGTGCAAGAGGGAACGGGAATAAGGAAAGATTAGGGAAGATAATGTGGCTGTTGTCCGACAAACCGGTAACAGCGCGCATTGTTTTGTTTGTGTCTTTGCTTGTTTACAAGAGGACAATATCATGGCAGACAATCGAAAGATTTGGCGAAAACAGGTGGACGAACGCCAAAATGACATCATTGAGATTTTGGAAATGCTCATTTGGCCAATGGTTGTATTGGTGCTGATGTTCACATTTATTTTTCGTCCGGCAACTGTGTCCGGCGACTCCATGCTGCCGTCGCTCGTCAACGACGACAGACTGATTGTGTCCGGATTTTTTTACACCCCCCGGCAGGGTGACATTGTGGTGCTGGCGGCGGATCACTACAAGGACCAGCCCTTGGTGAAACGCGTCATTGCTACCGAAGGTCAAGAAGTGGACATCAACTTTGTCACTGGCGATATCTTTGTCGACGGTGTCAAATTGGAAGAAAGCTACATCAACGAAATCACTCAGGAGACAGGTGATGTCAGTTTCCCCCAAATTGTGCCCAAGGGGTGCCTGTTTGTTATGGGGGATAACCGTAACCATTCTATGGACAGCCGCTTTGAAAAGGTGGGAATGGTAGATAACCGTTATATCGTGGGGCGATGCCTGTTGCGGATATCGCCAATTGAGCATTTTGGATTTGTGGGGTAATGATGGATAACGAGACAATGCGTGTGCAATGGTTTCCTGGCCATATGGCCAAAACCCGCCGCTTAATGGCCGCCAATTTGAAAATGGTGGACATCGTGGTGGAATTGACTGATGCCCGCATTCCCCGTGCCAGCCGCAACCCCGAAATTGACAAGCTTTTGGGCAAAAAGCCCCGTGTTTTATTGCTGAATAAATGCGATGCGGCTGATGCGGCAGTGACGGCTCAGTGGTGCGTCTATTACGAAAAGCGCGGTATTACAGCGTTGCCCACCGACTGCCGCACCGGCAAAGGACTTGCGGCTTTTATGCCGGCGGTGCGCAAGGTGCTGGCGCCCCAAATTGAAAATTGGGAACGCAACGGCACGGCCGGGCGTCCCATCCGTATGATGATTGTGGGTGTGCCCAATGTGGGTAAGTCTTCTCTCATCAACCGGCTGGCCAAATCGAAGCGGGCCAAAGTGGAGGACCGTCCAGGTGTTACCCGTGGCAAGCAGTGGGTGACATTGGACAGCGGTGCGGAACTGTTGGACATGCCTGGCGTGCTGTGGCCGAAATTTGAAGATAAAATCGTAGGTGAACATTTGGCCTTTACTGGCGCGGTAAAAGACGATATACTGGATATAGAATATTTGGCAGTGCGGCTTCTGGAAACGCTGCCGGCTGACTATAGGCCGCTTTTGTGTAAGCGATACAACTTGGACGCTGCTGCGGTACAAGATTGCGACGGATTTGCTTTATTGGAAATGATCGCCAAGGGCCGGGGCATGCTTCGGTCTGGTGGCACCATCAATACAGAACGGGCGGCCATTATGCTGCTGGACGAATTCAGAAGTGGAAAAATCGGCAACATGACACTGGAGCATCCAAGTGAAAATGGGGCAAAGCGGTCAGAATGAGCATGCGGAAAACGCCCTCGATCGCTTCCTGAATGGAGAAATCAAACGTGGCCTCTTTATTTGCCTTTGATACAGAAGTAAGCGGTGGCATCAACGGTGCCCTTTGGGGCGTTGATGAGGCGGGCCGGGGACCATTGGCCGGCCCGGTGTTTGCAGGAGCAGCTTGCTTGCCCGCCGGCGCAGAGACCATTCTAGCTGGCCTTAACGATTCCAAGAAGCTGTCCGAAAAAAAGCGCGAGGCGCTTTTTCAGGTGATTCAAACCCATTGTCATTGGGCTGTTGCCACGGCAAGTGTGAAAGAAATCGATGAACTCAACATCATGCAGGCCACCTTTTTGGCCATGCGCCGCGCTTATGAAAAGCTGGAAGCCCAACTGGGAGCACCCCCGGGGCTGCTGCTGGTAGACGGCAATTTAGATCCCGGCATCTGTCCCAAAACCCGGTGCGTCATTGGTGGAGACGGCCTTTCCGCCTGTGTGGCGGCGGCCTCCATTGTGGCCAAAGTATGCCGCGACCGGCATATGACCCTGTTGCATAATGAAATGCCCCAGTACAATTTTGCAAAACATAAGGGGTATGGAACAGCACTCCACTATCAAATGCTGGAACAATTCGGCATAAGTCCGGAACATCGCAGAACGTTTTTACAAAAGTGGCTGAAGAAGTAGGCTCCCTGTAACCGACGGCTACTGACCGAAAGGGAAAAAGCTATGGATAACGGCATGGAAAATAAAGATGTGGGCAATTGGGGCGAGGATTTTGCCGTAGAGCAGCTTAAGAAATTGGGGTGCCGTATTGCGGCACGCAATTATCATACACGCTACGGCGAAATTGACATAATATTGGAACAAGATGACAGCATCGCCTTTGTGGAGGTGCGTACCCGCAGCGAAAATCACATGGTATCGCCTTTGGAATCGATCACACCGGCCAAACGGCAAAAAATCATTGCGTCTGCCAAGCTGTACCTGGAGAAAAACCCCAGTGAGCTGGTGCCCCGGTTTGATGTCTTTGCGATTGTGGCGCGCAAAAATAAACACCCCGATTTTGAGTATATTACCTCGGCTTTTGACGCCACTGAATAATAGACAGGACGATTTATGAATATCATTGACTTGCATTGTGACACATTAACCGAAATTGAAAAGCATGGCACTACTTTAAATAACAGCTGCCACCACTTCTCCCTTTCCCGACTGCCAGAGAAAGTGGGGTGGCTGCAATTTTTTGCTATTTTTATGCCCGACGAGTTGCGCGGCCAGACGGCAGCCGATTATTTTGACCGTGTATATGCCCGCTATCTGTCCGAGCTGCAAAATCAGCGAGACTATCTTGCCGAGGCGCGGGAACACGCCGCAATTGGAGATATTTGGCGACAAGGTAAATGTGCGGCGGTTCTTTCGGTAGAAGGCGGCAGTGCCCTGTGCGGAGATCTGGACCGCGTGGCCTATTTGGCAGGATGTGGCGTGCGCATGCTTACGCTGACCTGGAATGGGCAAAATGAAATTGGCGGCGGGCAAGCCGGAGATACCGGCCTCACTCCATTTGGCCGCCAGGTCATTCCCGCGCTGGAGCAACACAACATCATCGTAGACGTTTCCCATCTGGGCGAAAAAGGGTTTTGGGAAGTGGCGGAGCTGGCCAAACGGCCGATTGTCGCCAGCCATTCCAACAGCAAAGCCATATGCGGCCATGACCGAAACCTTACCGATGAACAGTTTCGGTGGATGGTCAAACAGGGCGGCCTTGTGGGACTTAATTTTTGCCCGGCATTTATAAGCGTTGAAGGAAAGGATACCTCAAAAGGGCAATTGTATCGCCATTTGGCGCATTTCTTGGCGCTGGGCGGTGAGGATACAATTGCGATCGGTTCCGATTTTGACGGCACCGATGTACCGGTATATTTGGATTCACCGGAAAAATTGAGTGGATTTGCAAATGAATTGGGGACCATGGGTCTGACACAAGTGCAGATTGACAAGCTCACCTATAAAAATGCCTATCGCTTTTTGGCAAGATACGGCTTTTAGCCGGAACCCAAAACTTCAATATACATAAAATGTGCCTATCACAAAGGGGAATTTTGATGCAGTACACCAGCACCCGTAACCACCAAATGAATATCTCTTCATCCAGCGCCATTTTGCAGGGCATTTCTCCCGATGGCGGTTTGTTTGTGCCTGCAACACTGCCAACGCTGACGCCGGAACGTATTGCGGCGCTGGCGGATAAAGATTATATAGGTCGCGCGCAGGACATTTTGAAAGAATTTCTCACCGATTTCTCACCGGAGGAAATAGCGCGCTGTTGCGCAGAAGCCTATGGCCAAGGCTGCTTTGATAACGAAAAAGTAGCGCCGCTTTCCTGTCTTACCCCCAATCGCTACTTGCTGGAGCTATGGCATGGACCCACCTGCGCCTTCAAGGATATGGCGCTGCAAATGCTGCCCCGGCTGATGACCACCGCAGCCAAAATTGCGGGGGAGACCCGGGAAATTTTGGTATTGGTGGCCACTTCGGGGGATACAGGCAAGGCGGCCATGGAGGGCTTTGCCGATGTGCCGGGTACCAAATTGCTGGTCTACTACCCACAGGATGGGGTAAGCCATATGCAAAAATTGCAAATGACTACCCAAGATGGCGAGAATCTGGCGGCTTGCGGCATCAAAGGAAATTTTGACGATGCCCAAAATGGAGTAAAAGCTCTTTTTGCAGACAAAAACATCGCCAAAGAGTTGGATGCACAACACGTCATGCTCTCCAGCGCCAACTCAATCAATTGGGGCCGTCTGGTGCCGCAAATTGTTTATTATATCAGCGCTTATTGCGATCTGCTGGCTGCCGGTGAAATTACCACCGGAGAAATGGTGAATGTGGTGGTGCCCACCGGCAACTTTGGCAATATTTTGGCGGCTTATTACGCCAAAACGATGGGGCTGCCTCTGGGCAAACTCATCTGCGCCTCCAATCAAAATAACGTACTCACTGATTTTATGGCCACCGGGTGCTACAACCGGAATCGTCCTTTTTATGCTACCCTGTCGCCCTCCATGGATATTCTGATTTCCAGCAATTTGGAAAGGCTTTTGTTCCATCTGCTGGGTGATGATGACAAAGCTGTGGGTATGCTGATGACGGAATTGGCGCAAAAGGGGAGCTACCAGTTGCCCTCGGCGGCTTTTTCTGTTTTGCAGACTGGCTTTTGGGCTGGCTGCTGCGACGACGCCAAAACACAAACGACAATCCAGGAGGTATTCCGGCAATATTCCTATCTGTTGGATACGCATACCGCGGTGGCCGTCGCAGTTTACGAGGATTATGTCAAGATGACGGGCGACAGCACAAAAACGATTATTGCTTCCACTGCCAATCCCTACAAGTTCCCTGCCAGTGTACTTTCGGCCATCGAGGGGACTGTCCCCGCCGACGAATTTGCGGCGGCAGCCTGGCTGGAGGCGTTAACCGGATGCCCCATTCCCGATGCATTGGCGGGATTGCAGCAACGCGTCGTACGTTTTCCGGCAGTATGCACCCCCGGGGATATGTGGGGAGAGGCGGAAAAACTGCTGGCAAAACAAAAATAAAGCAAGAGCAATATAGTTGCTCTTGCTTTAGAAAAATAGCGATTATCGTGGAGTTTTTACTGAGGTTTGAAAGTGGCACAAACAGTATCGGCACTGGAATTAGCAAACGTGGGGCCTACAGAAACTTCTTGGGCGCTGCACGAGTCATCTTTCTGATGATAATGACAATTTTTTACGTCGCAACGGATATAGTTCCCATTTGGGGTCTGCATGGTCAGCACTCCTTTCACAGGTGAGGATTTGATTGATTATCTTTATGGCAACATCTTTCCTTTGCCATTGTTAGTATCGGCCAATGTATAGATAAAATGCAGTCATAAATACTATTCTTAATTTTTTTACAAAAAGGAGCGGGTTATGTCCCTTTTCACAATTGGCGATCCTCATCTTTCCTTTGGCAGTGCAAAACCAATGGATATTTTTGACGGTTGGGCCAATTATACGCAGCTACTGGAATCTAACTGGCGTGCTAATGTCGCCGTTGACGATACCGTTGTGTTGCCGGGGGATATTTCTTGGGCCATGTCGTTGGAAGAAGCCCTTGCGGATTTCACCTTTTTACATCAATTGCCCGGGCAAAAGTGGTTGCTGAAGGGAAACCATGACTATTGGTGGACAACGATGTCTAAGATGAGAAGCTTTCTGGATGAAAATGGTTTAACGACCATTCACCTGCTCCATAATACTGCCGTATGCTGTGAAGGGAAAGTATTGTGCGGTACTCGGGGCTGGATGTTCGACAAAACCGAACCTCACAATCAAAAAATTGTCAGTAGGGAAGTGGGCCGTCTGCAGATGTCATTGGATGCGGCCGTTAAGCTAAAGGCGGACAGACAGGATGAGATCATCGCCTTTTTACATTATCCTCCAATTTATGGCTTCGAAGAAATCCCCGAATTGATAACCCTGCTTCAGCAATACGGCGTAAAGCGTTGCTATTATGGTCATATCCACGGTCCGGGCAATCGCATGGCCTTTAATGGTGCCTATCTGGGCGTCGAATTCCAGTTAGTAGCCTGCGATTATCTGCGGTTTAATCCGTTCAAAATCACATAAATGCGGTCGAAAGTTTCTGTGAACAGTAGAAAATAAACACTGGCTATGCTATACTTATTTAGATAGCCATATGATAGGAGAAGATAGAATGAGCCTTACCTCTTCAAACAACACAGATAAAAATCAATACACATTGGAAATTGCTGTAAGTGCTGAGGCGTTTAATGCTGCCATTGACAAAGCTTACCGCAAAAATGTTTCCAAAATGCGGGTGCCCGGCTTTCGTCCCGGCAAAGCGCCCAAGACAATGATTGAGCGTATGTACGGCGAGGGCGTGTTTTTTGAGGATGCCATCCAGGCCACATATGGCGACGCGTATGAAGCGGCGGTAGAAGAAGCGGGCATTAACCCGGTGGACCGCCCCGAAATTGAAGTTGGGGATATCAGCAAAGAGAGTGGATATACTTTCAAAGCCGTAGTAACCGTGAAACCCCAGGTCGATATTGCCGGTTACAAAGGCCTTAAGGTCAATAAAACAGTTACTGTTGTTTCCGACGAAGAAACCACGGCCGAATTGGACCGCTTGCGGGAGCGCAACGCCCGCATCATTACAGTGACCGACCGCGCCGCCCAAATGGACGACAACACCATGATAGATTTTGACGGTTACGTGGACGGCGTTGCTTTTGCCGGCGGCAAAGGGGAGGGTTATGCCCTTACGCTGGGTTCGGGTCAATTCATTCCCGGTTTCGAGGAGCAAATTGTTGGCAAAAATGTAGGAGAGGAATTTGACGTCAATGTGACGTTCCCCACCGAATATCATGCCGAGGAGCTGGCAGGCAAGGCAGCTGTATTTAAAGTAAAGCTGAATGAAATTAAAACCCGGGAACTGCCGGTTGCGGATGACGAATTTGCCAAAGATGTCAGCGAGTTTGATACCCTTGCCGAGCTGAAAGCTGACCTTGCCAAAAAGCTGCAGGAACGAAAAGACACCGACAGTAATAATGCCATGGAAAACGAGTTGATTGATGCCATTGTTGAAAAGCTCAAGGCGGACATTCCCCCTGTCATGTTTGATCGGCAAGTGGACGAAATGGTGCATGATTTTGGTCATCGCCTCCAGGCACAAGGGCTGGATATGGCGACTTATCTGCAATATACCGGCATGGAGGAAGAAAGTTTCCGTAAAAACTTCTTGCCCCAGGCCGAGCGTCAAGTAAAAGTGCGGCTGGCGCTGGAGAAAATTGCCCTTTTGGAAAAACTGGAAGCGACACAAGCCGAGCTTGACGAAGAATATGACAAAATGGCCCAGTCCTATGGACTTGAGGTTGACAAAATCAAAACATTTATTCCAGCCAAGGATTTGGCAACCGATATGATGGTGAAAAAGGCAATCGACTTTGTCCGAGAAAATGCCAAGATTACCGAAATCAAGGAAGAAGCCAAAGAAAAACCAATAACAAAAGCCAAAAGCAAAAAAGAAGCAGAGTAACTGTGTAATAGGTGTGTACGCAAATTGACATAAGCCTATTACATAAAGCAGGAGGTTTTACAAATGAGTTTAGTTCCAATGGTAATTGAGCAGACCAATCGCGGCGAACGTTCTTACGATATTTTTTCCCGCCTTTTGAATGACCGCATTGTGATGCTGTGCGAAGAAGTCAATGATACAACCGCCAGTTTAGTAGTGGCGCAGCTTTTATATCTGGAAGGCCAAGACCCCGAAAAAGATATTAGTCTGTATATCAACAGCCCTGGTGGCTCTGTCACGGCGGGCATGGCCATTTATGATACGATGAACTATGTCAAATGCGACGTCTCCACCATTGCGGTGGGAATTGCGGCGTCTATGGGCGCGTTTTTGCTCTCGTCCGGTGCCAAAGGCAAGCGCTTTGCGCTGCCCAACAGTGAGATTATGATTCACCAGCCCTCCGGTGGTACCCAGGGCCAGGCAAGCGACATCAAGATTCACGCCGAGCATATCCTGCGTACTCGAGATAAGCTGAACCGTATTTTGGCGGAACAAACGGGCAAACCGTTGGAGCAAATTGAACGGGACACCGAGCGGGATAACTTTATGCCGGCAGCCGAAGCGGTTGAATATGGCATCATTGATAAAATTATAACCTCGCGGTAAAACAATTTGCCGGTTCCGCGTTTTCAGACTAAGGCAAGTGATGGAGGTTCTTATGCCACGCAGCAGTGATGATAGCAGAATGCTTAAATGCTCTTTCTGCGGAAAAACACAAGATCAGGTAACGCGTATGATTGCGGGACCTGGCGTTTGCATCTGCAACGAGTGCGTGGAACTGTGCGAAGCGGTATTGGAAAATGAAGCGCCGCCCCGGCGCCGCCGCGTCGTTTCCGACGAATCGGAGCGCACAGTCCCCAAACCGGCAGAAATCAAAGATGTTCTCGATGAATATGTAATAGGGCAGGATGAGGCCAAAAAAGCCCTTTCGGTGGCGGTATACAACCACTATAAGCGCATCTTTTTTGACGATGATAACGATGTGGAACTGGCCAAAAGCAATGTGCTTTTGCTGGGCCCCACCGGCGTGGGCAAGACGCTGCTAGCACAAACACTGGCCAAAATGCTGGGCGTGCCTTTTGCCATTGCCGATGCCACCACCCTGACCGAAGCCGGCTATGTGGGCGAAGATGTGGAAAATATCCTTCTGCGCCTGATTCAGGCGGCCGATTTTGATGTGGAGCGTGCCGAGCGGGGTATTATTTACATCGACGAGATCGACAAGATCGCCCGCAAAAGCGAAAATCCCTCCATTACCCGCGATGTCAGCGGCGAGGGGGTGCAACAAGCACTTCTGAAGATTTTGGAAGGCACGGTGTCCAACGTGCCACCCGGCGGGGGTCGCAAACATCCCCAGCAGGAATTTATCCAAGTGGATACGACCAACATACTCTTCATCTGCGGCGGTGCCTTCGACGGGCTGGATAAAATTATCGAGCGGCGCGTGGCAAAATCTTCTCTTGGTTTTGGAGCCGAAATTCGCGGCTCGGCCGACGAAGAAACCGACAAGTTAATGGCACAAGTGGTGCCCCAGGATCTGGTGCACTATGGTCTGATTCCCGAGTTGGTGGGCCGTATTCCGGTCATTACCACCCTAAACGCTTTGGACGAAAATGCCCTTGTCACCATTTTGACAGAACCCAAAAACTCCATGATCAAGCAGTATGCCCGCTTGCTGGAACTGGATGGCGTAGAGCTGGATTTCCAACCGGATGCCCTGAAAGAAGTGGCCAAAAAGGCAGTGGCTCGCAAAGCCGGCGCCCGTGGCTTGCGCTCCATTTTGGAGGACATTTTAGGCGGCGTGATGTTCGAGACCCCCTCCGATCATACAATTGCCAAAGTGACTATCACGGCGGCCTGTGCCAGAGGGGAAGAACCACCGGAACTGACAAAAGACCCGGCGCGTAAACCGGTGCGGCTCAAACTGTCGCCCCCGCGCAAACCTAAAAAACGGCAAGACTCGGTATCCTGAAAAAGATGCGGCGCGGCTGTTGGCTGCGCCGCTTTTGCTCAAGTGGAATAAGCCGTGCTAAAAAGAAGAGTACGTTTGCCTATTTTTGTTTTATTTTTTGCAAATCTTTTTTACTTGCCAAAAACTTTAGAACTATTGTATAATTTATATACGAATTTGCTGGTAATATTTCCAGTATAGCAGGCCTGATAAGACCGGCCGGGAGGTTGAATACATAATGGCGGAAGCAAAAACACCACATATTGTTACATTGCCTATGTTAGCATTGCGGGGCCTTGTGCTTTTTCCCAAAATGGTGCTCCACTTTGATGTGGGCCGGGAAAAATCCATGTTGGCTCTTGGCGAAGTCATGAACAAAAACCGTCGCCTGTTTTTGGTGGCGCAAAAAGATATACGAGATGACGACCCTGCCCGTTTCGACCTTTATGAAATTGGCGTGGTGGCCGAAGTGCGCCAAATTGTCAAGACCCAGGGCGATACCCTGCGGGTTGTGGTGGACGGTAAATATCGCGCCCGCCTAAAAAGTGTGGTGCAGGAGGATCCTTTTTTTGAAGCAGAAGTAGAGGAATTGCCCCTCAAACGCAGCCGTTTAGCGGGTACTGCCCTGTGCGATGCCCTGATGCGCACAGTCAAAGACCTGTTCGAGGAATATTGCTTCATGTTCCCCAAAATGCCTAGGGAAATCATTTCCAACGCTATGATGACCGAGGACCCTGTTTATTTGGCGGAGTATTTGGCGGGGAATATCTCACTTAAACATGAAGATAAGCAGCGCATACTGGAGGAATCCGCCCCGGCCAAACGATTGGAGATTTTGGCCAAAGCGCTGGAATGCGAGAACGAGATACTTTCGCTGGAACAGGACATCCACGAGCGTGTGCGCGAGCAAATTGACAAAAACCAACGTGAATATTATTTGCGGGAACAGATGCGTGTCATTTCCAGCGAGCTGGGTGACCCAGACAATCCCCAAGAAGAAATTGAAGATTACCAATCTAAAATTACTGCGCTACATCTGGGGCAAGAGGCGGAAGAAAAGCTTTTGAAAGAGGCTGACCGCCTGTCTAAAATGCCCTTTAACTCCCACGAAGCCGGTGTGGTGCGAGGCTATCTTGACACCTGCCTGGAGCTGCCCTGGAATGTACATACAAAAGATAAAATCGATATCTCAAAAGCGGAAAAGCTGCTGGATAAAGAGCACTATGGTCTGGCCAAGGTGAAAGAGCGTATTTTGGAATTGTTGGCGGTGCGCAAATTGGCACCTGATATTAAAGGTCAGATCATCTGCCTTGTGGGCCCCCCCGGCGTGGGCAAAACTTCCATTGCCAAATCCATTGCCAAAGCCATGGGCCGCAAGTATGTGCGGCTGTCCTTGGGTGGCGTGCGGGATGAATCCGACATCCGTGGTCACCGCAAAACCTACATTGGTTCCATGCCCGGACGCATTATCAATGCCATCAAGCTGGCGGGCAGCAATAACCCCCTTATGCTGCTGGATGAAGTGGATAAATTGGGCAGCGATTACCGGGGTGACCCGTCGGCAGCCCTTTTGGAAGTGTTGGACAGCGAGCAAAACCACGCTTTCCGCGACCATTTTATAGAAATTCCTTTCGATTTGTCCGAAGTGCTGTTTATTGCCACAGCCAATAATATGGATACCATCCCCACACCTCTTTTGGACCGGATGGAGATCATTCAACTGACCAGCTATACCCGGGAAGAGAAGTTTCACATTGCCAAACGCCACCTGTTGCCCAAACAGCTGGAGCGCCACGGCTTAGATAAAAAACAGCTCGCCATTGGCGACGGCGCCATTTATGGCCTCATCGATTTTTATACCCGCGAGGCCGGTGTACGTAGCCTGGAGCGAAATATCGCTTCGCTTTGCCGCAAATCTGCCAAGCGGATTGTGGCAGGTGAAGTGGAAAAAATCGTCATTGGCGAAGGCCAGCTGGAAGAATATCTTGGCCCTCGCAAGTTCCGTGACGAGGGGTTGTATTCTCAGGATCAGGTAGGTGTCGTCAACGGCCTGGCTTGGACATCGGTGGGCGGCGAAATGCTGCAAGTCGAAGTGGCGGTCGTCGAGGGAAGCGGCAAACAGACTTTCACCGGCTCCCTTGGCGAAGTGATGAAAGAATCGGTCACTGCCGCCATTACCTACATCCGTGGGCGGTATAAGCAATATGGCATCGACCCTGACTTTTACAAAAATAAAGATATACATATCCATTTTCCTGAAGGCGCTGTGCCCAAAGACGGTCCTTCGGCAGGCATTAGCACCTGCACAGCTGTCATTTCCGCCCTTTCCGGCATTCCGGTGCGGGCCGA
Source organism: Oscillospiraceae bacterium (assembly GCA_031551485.1). Taxonomy (GTDB): domain Bacteria; phylum Bacillota; class Clostridia; order Oscillospirales; family Ruminococcaceae; genus JAVBNO01. Next base: position 13,006 of record JAVBNO010000085.1, on the reverse strand, counting down.
TGTGGCCATGACTGGCGAAATCACGTTGCGCGGCCGGGTGTTGGCCATTGGCGGCCTGCGGGAAAAGACGATGGCGGCGTACAAAAATGGCATCAAAACGGTCATTATTCCTAAATCCAATGTGCCGGATTTGGCCGAAATCGATCCTGTCATCACGAAAGTGATCAACTTTGTACCGGCGGAAGAAATGGAAACGGTGTTGGCTATGGCGCTGGCATCTACGCCCAAGCCCCTGTCTGTCGCATCGGTGCCGGTAATGGTTGCCGAAGGGGAAAGTCGCCCTATCGACCCCACCATTCTGCCCCAATAAAACAACCGATACAAAGAAGGGAGGCCGGCAATGAATTACCATTTGATCGAATATGAAAAATCCTTTGGCACGGCCGACCAGCTGCCCTCCTCCGACATGCCGGAAATTGCGTTTGCGGGGCGCTCCAATGTGGGCAAGTCCTCTTTAATCAATAAGTTGTTCAACCAAAAGCAGTTGGCGCGTGTAAGCTCGATGCCCGGTAAAACCACCACCATCAATTTCTTTCGGCTCCAGAAAATTCGGTTTGCCGATCTGCCCGGCTATGGTTATGCCAAAGTATCTCAGGGTGAAAAAAAACGCTGGGCGAAATTGATGGAACACTATTTTAACAGTGACCGTAACCTGGAATTGGTTATTTTACTGTTGGATATTCGCCACGCGCCTACAAGCGACGATTTGTCCATGGTTAACTTCTTAATTGAAGCGGAATATCCGTTTATCATTGCCCTGACCAAAAAAGACAAATTGACCCCCAACGAGTTTGCCCGCCGTATGGAGGCGCTGCAAAGCGAAGTGCCCTGCGCCGGCGAGATTACCATGATCCCGCTTTCGGCGAAAACAGGGGAGGGGATTGAAGTCCTCAAAGCGCTGATTGATGAATTGGCACAAGAACTGGCTGTCGATGCCAACGATGAATAGGCCCGGATCAAAAAGACATCGCAGATTAGCTGTATATCTGGAAAGAGGTTTTATATGTTTGTTTCCGATTGTCTTGGCATTAACGAAATAGGACATCTGACTATTGGCGGGCTGGATACCGTTGCATTGGCGGAAAAATATGGCACGCCTCTTTATGTGATGGATGAAAACGAAATTCGTCGTGCCTGCCGCAGCTATCAAAATTCCATCGAGAAATTTTACGGTGGTAAAGGCATGGTGGCCTATGCCAGCAAGGCGTTATGCTGCAAAGCCCTTTGCAACATCGCCAAAGAGGAAGGCATGGCGCTGGATGTGGTGTCTGCCGGCGAGCTTTATACTGCAATGGCAGTGGAATTTCCGCCGGCCCGGATTTTAATGCACGGCAACAACAAAACAATGGAAGAATTACAGTTGGCGTTGGAATACGGCGTCGGCACCATTGTAGTCGACAATATGGCCGAACTGGAGCTGCTGAATCATCTGGCGGCAACGCGGGGGCAGACGGCGTCCATCATCCTCCGCATTAAGCCCGGTGTGGATGCCCACACCCACGATTTTGTGCGCACTGGCAGCATTGACAGCAAGTTTGGTTTCGCCTTGGAAACCGGCGAAGCGATGGAGGCGATAAAGGCAGCTTTGGGGATGCAGCATCTCCAGGTTAAAGGCCTGCATTGCCACATCGGTTCTCAAATATTTGACATTGAACCCTTTGAATTAGCTGCCCAGGTGATGCTTGAATTGATGGGCAAAGTGAGGGAAAAGACAGGCCATAAGCTGACAATGCTTAACCTAGGTGGCGGCTTCGGCATTCAATACATCCCCACCCATGACCCGGTCAAATATGAGGCTTACATGCAAAAAGTATCCCTGGTGGTCAAAGAAGCATGCCGCGAGCTAGGGATGGATATGCCCTTTATTGTGTTGGAACCGGGGCGCTCCATTGTAGGCTCGGCCGGTATTACGTTGTACCAGGTGGGTACCATTAAAGAGATCCCCGGCATACGCACCTATGTGTCGGTGGACGGCGGCATGGGGGATAACCCCCGATATGCCCTTTACAAAGCCGACTATGATTTTATGTTGGCCAATAAAGCCGCGGCGCCCAAAGATACGGTTGTGACAGTGGTGGGTAAGTGTTGTGAAAGTGGCGATCTGCTGGGAGAAGGCATCCAAATCCAAAAAGCCGCTACCGGCGATATTATGGCAGTTTTGGCCACCGGCGCCTACAATTATTCTATGGCTTCCAACTATAACCGCAATCCTCGACCACCCATTATCATGGTGAAGGATGGGGCGGCGCGCGTTGCGGTGCAACGGGAAAGCTATGGCCAGCTGATGCAAAATGATAATGACTAAAACTGCGATGGTCCAAATACATTCTGTGGTGAATTATTTGCTTTCCGCCATTTACTTTTACACTGTGACATGCTAAAATGAGCCTATCAACTGGGAGGTGCAAAGCGGATGAATACCAAGCTGAAAGAGTTACATGCGGAATTCTTGTTTAATGCAATTTTGGCGCTGGAGACAATGGAAGAGTGTTACAACTTTTTTGAGGATCTTTGCACGATACCGGAGCTAAAAGCGATTTCGCAGCGGCTTTTGGTGGCAAAGATGTTAAGTGAACATAAAGTCTACGCCGATATTGTAGAAGCGACGGGGGCCAGCACCGCAACCATCAGCAGGGTCAATCGTTCCCTCAATTATGGTGCGGACGGCTATCGCATTATTTTTGACAGACTGGAAAAGAAAAAGAAATGAGCTATCAGGCCTTTGCCTCCTGCTACGACCGTCTTACCCGGAATATTTCCTATGCGGCTATGGCGGAAAGACTCAATCAAATAATCAAAACAAACAAGGACAAGTGCGAACTTGTCCTTGATGTTGCTTGTGGTACCGGAAGTCTTGCCTGGGCCTTAGCCGGGTTAGGTTACGAAGTAATCGGTGTCGACTGTTCACCGGATATGCTAGCTTTGGCGCAGGGAAAGGCGGCTGCCGAACCCCCAACGATCATCCCGCCGCTTTTCCTCTGCCAGGATATGTGCGAGCTGGATTTATACGGTACAGTGGATGTAGCGGTATGCACATTGGACAGTTTAAATCACCTGGAAAATTACGAAAGTTTGCGAAAAGCCCTTGCCCGCACTGCCTTGTTTATGGAGCCGGGCGGCCTTTTCATCTTCGATGTCAACACAGAATATAAGCATCGCCATGTGCTGGCCGACAATACTTTTGTCTACGAATTAAAGGATGTGCTATGTGTCTGGCGCAATGCGCTGGACGCCAAAAGCGGTCGCATTGACATTGGTTTGGATTTTTTTACGAGACAAAGAGACGGCCGCTATCTACGCGAGCACGAGGACTTTTCCGAGTGGATTTATACGCCAGCTCAAATCAAAAAAGCGCTGTCCGCTGCCCAGTTGACATTGCTGGAGGTACAAGGCGAAGATGGTAACGCGCCCAAGCCGGATGCACAGCGTCATTTATATATCACACGTAAGCAAGGAGAAGCAAAAGCGGATGGGAAGAATTACAAAAATGATATCGGGTGACGGCGCGGTTGCATGCAGCGTCATTGATACCACGGATATGGTTTATCAAGCGGAACAGATTCATAGTACATCGGCGGTGATAACGGCGGCACTGGGGCGGCTTTTGACGGCGGCATCGTTAATGGGGGAGGCGCTTAAAGGCGAAAACAACTCCATCACGCTGCGGCTGGCGGGGGATGGCCCGGCAGGCTCTGTCATTGCCGTATCCGATTCCAGCGGTAATGCGCGTGGATATGTGCAAAATCCGGTGGTGGAATTGCCTCTAAACGCTTATGGCAAACTGGATGTGTCAGGTGCCGTGGGCAAAAACGGCACATTAAGCGTCATGAAGGATTTAGGACTCAAGGAACCTTATATTGGGCAGGTGCCGATTGTATCGGGCGAGATTGCCGAGGACATCACCCACTATTGCGCCGTAAGCGAGCAGACGCCCACTGTTTGCGGGTTAGGGGTGCTGGTCAACACCGACCTCACGGTGCTGGCGGCCGGCGGCTATCTGATCCAGCTGCTGCCGGGGGCGGGGGAAGAGGCTATTGCGGCTTTGGAAGCCAACATCAAAACATTGGACCCGGTGACACAAATGCTGCACAGCGGCATGACGCAAAAAGACATCGCCCTGAAAGCAATGGCAGGTCTTGACCCTCAAATCATTGATGAAAGACAAGTGGAATACCGCTGCGACTGCTCACGGGAACGGGTAGAAAAGGCGCTGATCAGCCTGGGACGGGAGGAACTGACCCAAATGGCGGAGGAAGAGGAACGTACCGAAGTCGGCTGCCAATTTTGCGGCAAAAAATATCATTTTAACCGGGCAGAGCTGTTGGCGCTGTTGGACTGACAGCGGAAAACGGTTGACAGACAGCGGCTGATTCACTATAGTAATAAAGTAATTGTATGCAAATCTGGGTTACACCAAAGGGGAGAATATCTATGTCAGGCCACTCCAAGTGGAATAACATCAAGCGCAGAAAAGAAGCAACCGATGGCCAAAAAGCCAAAGTATTTACAAAAATCGCCCGCGAAATTGCCGTTGCGGTAAAAGAAGGCGGCGCCGATCCTGCGTCTAATGGCAAGCTGCGTGACATTGTTGCCAAGGCGAAAGCGAGCAATGTGCCCAACGACAACATTGACCGTTGCATTAAAAAAGCGGCCGGCAGTGGCGACCGCAATGAATATGAGGATATTACTTACGAGGGATATGGCCCTTGTGGCGTGGCGGTCATCGTTGAAACACTGACCGATAATCGAAACCGCACCGCCGGCGATCTGCGCCATTACTTTGATAAGTTTGGGGGCAACCTGGGCCAAAGCGGGTGCGTGTCTTTTATGTTTGCCCAAAAGGGTGTCATCATCATTGAAAACGACGGATTGGATGAAGAAAAGGTCATGGAAGACTGCATGGATGCCGGGGCCGTGGACCTGAACTTTGAAGATGAAATTGTCGAGGTATTCACCGACCCCACAGAGTTGCGGGGCACACGTGAAGCCTTGGAGGCCAAAGGGTACAAATTCGCTTCTGCTGATGTGGAGTACATCCCCTCTACCTACACCAAGATTGAAGAAGCGGACTTGGTGGTAAAGATGAATAAACTTTTGGATGCGCTGGATGATAATGACGATGTGCAAAATGTCTGGCACAACTGGGAAGAAAATTAAGTGATACACGCAGAAACGAGCCGTAGTTGCATGCAACCGCGGCTCGTGTTTTATTGCAAATTGTTAAAAAACAAATGGATTCGTTCTGTGATGCAGGGCGTTAAGCGCCGCACTTCTCGCAGTCAGACACGACGTTGACCTCAACGCAGGATTCGTCGCACTTGTCTTCATGACCTCTGCCGGGCTTGCCGAACTCTTTGCCGCACTGTGTGAAAATATTAATGACGACGCAAGCGCCCCGCTTTGGTTCCGGCTTTGGTGGTTCCGGCTTCCGGCATTCTTTCTCACAATTTGTGATGATGTTGACGAGGTTGCAAACATCGTCTTTTTTCTGGCACTCCATATGCTGTCTATATTCGCTCATTCATTCACCTCCTGAATATATTATATGCGCGCAAGGCAGAGGGTGACTGTATGAAACGAAGTGAAAATTTATTTCCCGGAAAAGTAATGGCAGCACAAAGACAAGACGCATTGGCCGCATTGCGGAGAACGGGCCTTGCAGACGGCGCGGCCATGCAGTACCAGCCGGTGGCAAAAGTCGTTGGATTTTTCCGGCGGTAAAATGGCCTGCAGCTGCATTTCCACTTTGTAAGGATCGGTGCCGGAGCTCAGCCCCAGCAAATTGGTAATGCGGATGCAGTGCGTGTCACAGACAATCGCGGGCTTGTGGTAAACATCTCCCAATACCAAATTGGCCGTTTTGCGCCCGATGCCGGGCAATTTCAAAAGCTCTTCCATGGTATCCGGCACCACGCCGCCATATGTATCTAAGAGCATCCGAGTGATGCCCTTAATGTCTTTGGCTTTGGTTTTGTAAAGGCCACAAGGGTGGACGATCCGTTCAATTTCGGCCAAAGGGGCGCTGTCCAATTCGACAAGGGTGGGGAATTTGCCATACAGCTCTTCGGTGACGATATTCACCCGCACGTCGGTGCATTGGGCGGCCAGCCGGGTGGAAATCAAAAGTTCGTAAGGTTTGCGATACGCCAGCGAGCAGATGGCGTCGGGGTAAGCCTGCTCCAAAAGCGTGACACATTGCAACGCCCTCTCTTGTACATTCATATATTCCCCTCCTCTATATTGGCAGCAGCATGGGCACCAGCCCATACCCCACAATCCCCATCAAAGCGGCCATACCGATCAGGGCGATAGGGTGGGGATGTTTCCACCGATTGATGATGAACAGCAATATTAAAATAATAATAATGGTGATATTAACCCTGGATACGCCCTGTAATAACTGCGAGACATTTTCGATGCCGGGAAAAAGAGTGATAACAGCAATTGAAACGATTGCTGAGGCAATCAGAGCAAGGACAACCGGCCGCACACCCGACAGCGCATTGCGGACAAAGCGGTTTTGGCTGAAATTGTGAAACAGCTTTGCAATCAATAAAATGATCAGGAACGAGGGAAGCACAACACCAAAAGTGGCGACAACCCCTCCCCACAGGCCGCCGGTGTGCACCCCTACAAAAGTGGCAATATTAACAGCGAAAGGCCCGGGGGTAGATTCACTGACAGCAATAAAATCAATTAGTTGTGATAATGTCATCCAGCCTTTGCCGATCACATCCCGCTGAATCATGGGGATCATGGCATAGCCGCCGCCGATGGTAAACAGCCCAATGCGGAAAAAGGTAATAAACAGCTCCCAATAAATCATTGCTTGTCCCCCCCCTGCAAAAGTGAGGGAAACCAAATCCCTGCCAAAATGCCAAGAATGGCGGCGGCAAGCAAAAGGGGAATGGCGTGAATGCCCAAAAATGTTGACAGGATAAAGGCGCCGCCAGCCAAGGACAGTGTGAGGACATTGAGACGACACAACTTCGAAAGCTTCAGGACAGCATTGGTCATTAAAACAAGTACAGCGGCCCGAATGCCCGCAAATGCCCAGGCCACAACGGTAATTTGCTTAAAGGCCAAAAAGAACTGCGAAATAATTGAGATAACAATAAAAGAAGGCAATACAACGGCCAACGTGGCAATTGTTGACCCCAAAACACCTGCAACTTTGTACCCTACAAAAGTCGCCATATTGACGGCGATAACGCCGGGTGTCGATTCGGCAATGGCGATAATGTCCAGCATTTCCTCGTCGGAAATCCAACCATGAGTTTCCACAATTTCTTTGTGAAATAAAGGGATCATGGCGTACCCGCCGCCAAAGGTAAAAGCGCCAATTTTAAAGAAAGTAGTAAACAGGGCTAAAACAGATACATCATGCTTTCTTGACATATAAACTCCTCTTTTCATTCGAGACATATTGTAGCATATTTGTACAGGTAAGAAAAGAACATTGGACACTGACTCCATCAAAGCAATATCATCGATGCATAACAAAAATGAAATATATAAAAGTATACACTTGCAAATATAAGGCATATAAAAGTAGTATTTCTGATAAAATAATAAAATTTTGCAGGAAAAAAACAAAAATAATTCAAAAACAAGGAAATTTATGGAATTTTTAGATTGACATGTTACAGATTCTCCGTTAAAATATACCTACCATCTGAAGGTGGTCGCATCCCCCAAAAAGATATTAAACTTAAGGAGAGAACGGAATGGATCTGATGATACTGGCCCCGGTGGGCGCCGCTGCTGGACTGGCTTTTGCTTGGATCTTATCCCGCCGTGTGCTCAAAGAAGATGAGGGCACCGACCGCATGAAAGAAATTGCAAGTTATATCCGGTCTGGGGCCAATGCCTATTTGAAAAGGCAGTACAAAGGTGTCGCCCTGTTTTTTGCAATCGTCTTTGCAATCTTATTCGTTTTATCTCTTTTCCACTTGGTCAATCCCTTTATACCTGTCGCCTTTATCACAGGTGGATTCTTTTCTGCCCTTTCCGGATTTTTTGGGATGAAGATTGCCACCTCCGCCAATGCCCGCACCGCCAATGCCGCGCGGCAGTCCCTCAACCGTGGCCTGAAGATAGCGTTTTCTGCGGGTGCCGTTATGGGTTTTACGGTGGTAGGCCTTGGGCTTTTGGACATGTCGGCTTGGTTCTATTTCCTGAAGTTTTGGTATCGTGACCTAGACCCCGCTACCCAGGCTCAAGCGATTTCTTCCGCCATGCTGACCTTTGGCATGGGCGCCTCCGCTTTTGCCCTTTTTGCCCGTGTGGGCGGCGGTATCTTTACAAAAGCCGCCGATGTGGGCGCCGATCTTGTGGGTAAAGTGGAAGTGGGCATCCCCGAAGATGACCCCCGCAATCCCGCCGTGATCGCGGACAATGTGGGTGACAATGTGGGCGATGTGGCCGGTATGGGCGGCGATCTATATGAATCCTATGTGGGCGCCCGCATTTCCGCCTGTGCCTTGGCAGTGTCGGCCGGCTTTGGCTTTAACGGCATGGCAGTGCCAATGGTGTTGGCCGCCATCGGCGTTTTTGCTTCTATTATTGGTACATTCTTTGTCAAAACCACCGAAAACGCTTCCCAGCGCAACTTGCTTTCGGCACTGCGCAAAGGTACCTACATTAGCTCGTTGATTGTGGCGGTGGCAGCTTTCTTTTTGGTGCGTTTCCTGCTGAGCGCGGAGCATATTGGCGTCTACTTTGCCATTCTTTCCGGTTTGCTGTCCGGTATTCTCATTGGCTATTTTACCGAGTATTTTACATCTGATTCTTACAAGCCCACCCGGGAACTGGCGCAAACCGCCCGCACCGGAACAGCCACGATCATTATCGGCGGCATTGGGCTGGGCATGATGAGTACAGCGATTCCCGTCATTGTCGTCTGCATTTCGGTGCTGGCCAGTTTCTACATTTCAGGCGGCGCCGACAATTTTTCTGCCGGTCTTTATGGCGTGGGCCTTTCAGCCGTGGGTATGTTGTCGACGCTTGGCATCACGCTGGCTACCGATGCCTATGGCCCTGTGGCCGATAACGCAGGCGGTATTGCCGAGATGGCCCATTTGGAGGCGCATGTGCGTGAACGCACCGATGCGCTGGATTCCCTGGGCAATACAACGGCCGCCACCGGCAAAGGCTTTGCCATTGGTTCAGCCGCATTGACAGCCCTGGCGCTCATCGCTGCGTTTATTGAGCAAATCAAACTGATTGCCCCTGGCTTCGTATTCAATCTTTCCATTATCAATCCTACCGTATTGACCGGTCTGTTTATCGGTGCTGTGTTGCCCTTTATGTTTACGGCCATGACAATGGAAGCGGTGGGCCGTGCGGCCCAGCAAGTTGTGCTGGAGGTGCGCCGGCAGTTTAAAGAGATTGCGGGCATTATGGAGAACAAGGCCCAGCCGGATTATGCCGCCTGTGTGGATTTGTGTACCCGTTCCGCCCAAAAAGAGATGCTGCCCCCCGCCATAATGACCATTGTGGTGCCGGTGGTAGTAGGTCTTACCCTTGGGGTAAACGGCGTGGCCGGCATGTTGGCTGGTGCTACCGTTACCGGTTTTGTGTTGGCCATCATGATGTCCAACTCCGGTGGTGCCTGGGACAATGCAAAAAAATACATTGAATCAGGCCAGGATCAGGAGTTGGGAGGCAAAGGTTCCGACGCCCACAAAGCGGCTGTAGTGGGCGATACGGTAGGAGATCCGTTTAAAGACACCAGTGGCCCTTCCATTAATATTTTGATCAAGCTTTTGTCTATCGTGACAATTGTGTTTGCCGCCCTTTTTGTCAGCTTCTCCATTTTTTAAGCCGCTTTCATAACATCACAAGGGGCGTTTAGTGGTATTGTTTTATGGAAGCCGCAAGAGCGAACACAGTTCGCCCCTGCGGTTTTCTTTTCCCCATGGCCATTTTCCTGCCTCTTGATTTTGGCTTATATCGATTGGTGATTGACAACATGCGATAAACATTGTATGATAAACAAAATTAAAAAAACGAAATGCTGTGACAGGGAAAAAAGCAATTGGCCGGCGCAAAAGAGAGCTGCCGCTTGGTGAAAGGCAGTGCCCGATTTTTGCCATCCTCACCCTCGAGCATTCTGCCCAAACCGCAACAAAGCGGGAGTAGGTGAGAACGCAGTCCCTGCGTTATGGGGGAGCGCATTGCGTGGCAACACACAAGATGCGGCCAAGAGGGCGCCCAGGCGCCAATGAAGAGTGGTACCGCGGAAGCGATCGATACGATTGCCTTCGTCTCTGGAATAGAGACGAGGGCATTTTTTGTTTTTCTATGGCTGTTTTTATCTGAATTGAATTGCGTTTTTACAAAAAGCGTTCTACAATAAGAAGAGGTGGAAATGATGCAAAAAAAGATACAAATTTTTGACACGACGTTGCGGGACGGCGAACAGTCACCGGGATGCAGTATGAATCTGGGCGAAAAGCTGGAAATGGCGCGCCAGTTGGAACGACTGGGCGTGGACATTATTGAAGCGGGTTTCCCCATTTCCTCCCCCGATGATTTTGAGGCGGTGCGGGAAATTGCCCGCATCTTGAAAAAAAGCACAGTGGCGGCATTATGTCGCTGTGTCAAAGGGGATATTGACCGGGCGGTCGAGGCGCTTAAGCCGGCGCGCCATCCTCGCATCCATATTTTTTTGGCCACCAGCGAAATCCATATGAAACACAAACTGAAGATGACCAGGGAAGAAGTGCTCAAAGCGGCCAGGGAAATGGTCGACTATGCCAAATCCCTTTGCGACGACATAGAGTTTTCTGCCGAGGATGCTTTCCGCAGTGACCGGAAATTTTTGCTGGAGGTCATGCGGACAGTGGCGGCGGCGGGGGCCAAAACCATCAATATTCCTGACACAGTAGGCTATGCCACCCCCCAGGAAATGGCGGAGCTGGTTACATATATTCGGGGACATATTGATCCGGTAGTTACCATTTCGGTTCACTGCCACAATGACTTGGGTATGGCTGTGGCCAATTCTCTGGCCTGCATTCATGCAGGCGCGACCCAAATTGAATGTACCATCAACGGCATTGGTGAACGGGCGGGTAACGCCGCAATGGAAGAAATCGTAATGTCGATTGATACCCGGAAAGAATTGTTTGGTGCCACCACCAATATCAACACCAAGGAATTGTACCGTACCAGCCGCCTACTGTCTACCATCACCGGCATCAAGGTGTCGCCCAACAAAGCGATTGTAGGCCGCAATGCATTTGCCCACGAGGCAGGCATTCATCAACACGGTGTGCTCAATAACCCGGCCACGTACGAAATTATGACCCCTGAAAGTGTCGGCATCATCGAAAATCAAATGGTGCTGGGCAAGCATTCCGGCAAGCACGCTTTTGCAGAGCGTGTTAAAGAATTGGGTTTTGTGTTGGCGCCGGAAAGCATAGAGGAAGCTTTTGAGAAGTTTAAGGTGCTGGCTGACAAAAAGAAAGAAATTACCGATCAGGACATCGAGGCCCTGGTCAATACGGCGGGATATGATATCCCGGAAACATATACCTTGGTCAGTTTTGTGGTCAACTCCGGCACAGGTATTACAGCCACGGCTGTTGTCCGCCTGGAAAAAGAGGGCGAGGAATATGAACATGTGGCCCGGGGCGACGGCCCGATTGACGCCGCGTTTAAGGCCGTTGATCGCATTGTGAAGCAAGGCTACCCCCTGAAAAGTTACAGCATTCATGCCGTGACAGAAGGCGAAGACGCTTTGGGTGAAGTGATGGTAAAGGTGGAAAAAGGAAGCGACATCATTTCAGGCCGCGGCCTGAGCACCGACATTATTGAATCCAGCATTAAAGCTTACTTAAACGCCATTAATAAAGCGCTCTTGACCAACTAAACAGATGAAGGAAAAAGCCATGGAGACAAGAACAAAAATGATCCAAATTCTTGATACGACGCTGCGCGATGGCGCCCAGGGCGAAGGCATTACCTTTTCTTTGGAAGATAAGCTGAATATTGTCGCCAAGCTGGATAAGTTGGGCATTGCCTACATAGAAGCCGGCAATCCGGGTTCCAATCCGAAAGAGTTGGAGTTTTTTCACCGCGCCCGGCAGTTGGCGCTGGCAAATAGCAAGCTGGTCGCCTTTGGCTCTACACGGCGGGTAGGCACAAAAGTGGAGGAGGATGTGGGCTGCCAAGCGATGTTGCAAGCAGATACCGAGGTCGTGTCTATCTTTGGGAAAAGCTGGAACCTGCATGTGACAGAGGTGCTGCACACAACTCTGGAGGAAAATTTGCATATGATCCGGGAAACAGTGGCATTGATGAAGGCTGCCGGTAAAGAGGTCATCTACGACGCCGAACATTTTTTCGACGGTTACCGTGCCAATGCGGATTACGCCCTCCAAACCCTCCAGACCGCTGTGGAAGCGGGCGCCGATTGCGTAACCCTTTGCGATACCAATGGCGCATGTTTCCCCGATGCCGTATATGAGATGACCCAAAAGGCGTTGGCCGCGGTGGGAACTACACCGGTGGGTATCCACTGCCATAACGATGTGGATTGTGCTGTAGCCAATTCCCTTATGGCGGTGAAGGCGGGGGCCGCCCATGTCCAAGGCACCTGCTTAGGAATAGGGGAGCGATGCGGCAATGCCAATCTGTCCGCCCTCATTCCCAACCTGCAGCTGAAAATGGGATATCGGTGCATTCCTCCGGAAAAAATGGAACGGGTGACGAAAACAGCCCGTTATATTGCCGAAGTGGCCAATGTCAGTTTGCCCGGCAATATGCCTTATGTGGGGAAAAGTGCCTTTGCGCACAAGGGCGGCATGCATGTGGATGGGGTCATGAAAACCCCCCTTGCTTTCGAGCATATCGATCCCGAGCAGGTGGGCAATACCCGCAATATCCTTTTGTCAGAAGTATCCGGCAGAACGGCCGTCGCCCGCCGTATCAGTGAAATCGACCCCAGCATCACCAAAAACAGCATTGAGACCAAAGAATTCGTAGAAAAACTCAAGCA
>JAVBNO010000071.1:0-17696 GCA_031551485.1 Oscillospiraceae bacterium | reverse complement strand
TTTTAACCAACCGCCCGCCGACAATGTACTGACCACATGGGAGAAGGCGTATTTTGTGGGTGCCCATGCCAATGAAGCCGGTGCAATGATGGGTCGTACATTGGCCCGATGGTGGAGAAATAATATAGATACCGCTGACCTAAATGATGATGAGGCGATGCAGGCGGTTATCCTGACAGGTCCTGAGGACAGCAAATTGTCCGAAGAAATTATTACATCCTGCCGTGAGGCTCTTTCTGCCGCCGATATTTCTCTCAGCGTGATTGAGCGTGAATCGGGGGACTGGGATTCGGTGGTGGCCAAAGAGTGGATGACCAAGTTCATTGATACCTATAAGGAAGACAAAAAGACTAAAATAGAAGTTGTCATTGCGGCCAATGACGCAATGGCGCTGGGTGCAATTGCCGCTTTGGAAGCCAACGATTACTACAAAGACCATGAGCCGTTGCCAGTGGTGTCGGCCATGGCCACCGAGCTTGGAAAATATGCCTTGGCGCAAGGAAAATTGTTTTCCTCTGTACTAAACGATCCGGATCTGCAGGGGAAAGTGGTGGCGCATTTGGCCTATACATTGGCGACCGGTGCCCCGGTGAACCAGGAAACAGTTGGCTATGAACCAACGAATCAGGCCATTTGGCTGCCTCTTGCTGTACTGGAGAAGCAGGCGCCAGTGGAAGAAGATAGCTCATCAGCAGCATAAATACCAAAAAACCGATGTCACCATTTTAAATGATGACATCGGTTTTTTACATGGGAAATCTTGTGATAGAAGAGCGGTTGCATGTTGATTTTGCGATAAAATCAGTAAAATCTTCTTTCCAAGCAACATATGCTTGTGGTCTGTCAACTGAAAAAAGACACCGAAAGAGAACATTTTAAACGGTGGAGGGGAGAAGCACAAAACTTGAATTTGCGGTGATTGTCACGTATAATTATGATTGTATATTCTGATGAGGCATGATTTTACCATAACAACATGGGAATCCGCAATAATCGAGGTGAAGTAGTGAGAAAAAAACTTAAGAAAACTACGTATGAAGCTCTTTCCTCGGTATTGCCTATTACAGTAATTGTTTTTATTTTAAACCTTTTTGTTACGCCAGTGCCGGTGGGGGCGCTAATGCTCTTTTTGGTTGGATCAGCAATGCTAATCATTGGCATGGGCTTGTTTACAATGGGCGCTGATATAGCGATGATTCCTCTTGGTGAAGATATCGGTGCTACAATGACAAAGACAAAAAAACTTCTACTCGTTGGTGTCGTGAGTTTTGTGATGGGAGTCATCATCACAATAGCTGAGCCGGACTTGCAAGTGCTTGCGCAACTTGTGCCCGGTGTGCCCAATTTAACTTTGGTTCTTGCAGTTGCTGGTGGTGTCGGAATCTTTTTAATCTTTGCCATTTTCCGTATTTTGTTTAGAATAAGACTCTCATACATGCTGGTTATTTGTTATACAATTACCATAATTTTATCCATATTTGCGCCAACAAATTTCGTGGCAGTTGCGTTTGATTCTGGGGGTGTCACTACAGGTCCGATTACCGTACCATTTATTATGGCTATGGGTCTCGGTCTTGCGTCAATTCGCGGCGACAGAGAATCAAAAGATGACAGTTTTGGCCTTGTAGCGCTTTGTAGTATAGGGCCGATTTTGGCTGTGCTAGTTTTGGGGATTTGCTTTCATCCGGAAAGCATGGCTTATGAAAGACCCTCTATGCCTGAAATCATAATGACTCATGATGTTACTCTTGAATTTGTTGCAAATATTCCTCATCACTTTTTTGATGTGGGCCGGTCATTGTGCCCCATTTTATTGGTCTTGATAATATTTCAATTCATCACAAAGCGTTATCACAAACGCCAGCTTCTACGTGTTTTAGTTGGATTGTTTTATACTTTTTCCGGTCTTGTTATGTTCATGACAGGTGTAAATGTCGGCTTCATACCTATGGGGCAGCTCCTGGGTGCAGATCTGGTTTCCGGCTCTACGAAATGGCTGCTTGTACCGCTTGGAGCTTTAATAGGATATTTTATAGTTGCGGCAGAACCTGCTGTGTATGTTTTAAAAAAACAGGTTGAAGAGGTTTCACTTGGCGCAATATCAGGCGCCATAGTACAGCGATATTTATCAGTTGGTGTTGCTATTTCTCTTGCTGTCGCTATGCTCAGGGTGCTTACCGGCATTTCAATTTATTGGTTGTTAATTCCAGGATATATTTCAGCCATTATACTTACACGATTTGTACCCAAAATATTTGTAGGTATTGCGTTTGACTCGGGTGGGGTTGTCAGCGGCCCCATGACTTCGACATTTTTGCTTCCATTTGCGATCGGTGCTTGCCAAAATCCTGATAGGATCATGTTTGACGCATTTGGCTTGGTGGCAATGGTTGCCTTGACCCCGCTAATCGCAATACAACTAATGGGTATATCATACAATAAAAACTTAATACAGGCAGCTGAAACAAATGCGCCAGATGATTCGAGTGACGAAATTATTGAATACGAGGGGATGAACGATGATGAACGGCAATGAAGCGGTACCGCATATTGTACCAAAACTTCTGACGATAATCGTTGATCGCGATAATAGTGATAAACTATTGAATGTATTGCATGGGAAGCAATTGCTGTTTCAATACAAATGCAACGCAATGGGAACCGCAAATTCCGAAATATTGAAGACATTTGGGCTTTCAGGAACGGAAAAAATCATTTGTGCCTGCATAGTTCCTGCATACAAGTCAAGCCAGATGCTTGCCATTGTCGCAGAGAGTATGGAAATTGTAAAACCAGGTAAAGGCATTGCATTTGTGGTCCCTATTTCAAGTGTAGGCGCGTTTATTTCAAATTCATGCGATAAGCTTTTTGCCGATTATAAAGAAGGGTGGCAAGACTATATGGAGTCAACAATAGAAAAGAATAGTCATGAAACGCATTTTGAGTTAGTTCTGACTGTTGTAAATCAAGGCTACAGTGATATCGTCATGGAAGCTGCGCGCGCGTCGGGCGCAAGAGGTGGCACCATAATAAACGCAAGGCGGACGGGCATTGATGAGGCCATAAAGTTTTTTGGTATTTCTCTTCAGTCAGAAAAGGAAATTGTTTCAATTGTCATTTCTAAAGAGCAAAAAAAAGAACTGATGCAGTCTATTAGTAAGCACTGTGGGATGGCGACAGATGCAAAGGGTATTATGATATCATTACCCGTTGAGGATTGTGTGGGCATTGCCTTTGAGGAGGTACACTGATCGCAGTCATGTTGGCGATGCACGATCTGGAATATAGAAACGATTTTTCTCAGGCAGGACTTATTTTTAGTTCTGCCTTTTTATGCCATAACGTTATTTTGTCCTGATTATGCATATAAAAGAAAACCACCTGTTCAATTTAGAGTCGAGCAGGTGGCCTAACAGGTTTTTTGATTGATCATTTAACTTAAGGATGAATAGCTATTAATTTGTTGCTGAATAACATCCATCAGATAACATAAAAGAAGACCAATAAGAAATGTAAAAGGCTGCCCAGCAAAATAAATAAATGAAACAATTCATGGAACTGAAAAACAGGCCCTAAGTTGGGTTTTTTCATGGCGTAGATAACGCCGCCAATTGTATAGGAAATACCGCCGCCCGCCAAAAGTAGCAAAGCGCCAGTTGGCAACGCCAGCAAGGCAGGGATATCGCACAAAATAAACCATCCCATGAAAAGGTAAAAAGAAGTGTATAGCCAACGAGGCGTGCTTAGCCACGTAAGCTTGAGGATGATGCCGGTGACAGCCATAGTCCACATAATGCCAAGCATGATAAAGTTTTTGGGCGCAGGGATAAAGCGCAAAAGAACAGGCGTATAGGTTCCGGCAATCAGCACATAAATCATCGAATGATCCAGTTTGCGCAGTCGTTCAAGCACAAAGTCGGAAGCGTTTATCCCATGATAGATGGCGCTGGCACTGTATAACAATATAAGAGAAAGACCAAATACCACAGCCGACAGAATGCTGACTGTTTCAAAATTTGAGTAAATGCCAGACCGCACGATCATACCCATTGTGCAAAGGGCAAAGAAGATGGCTCCTATCATATGAGTCAGACTGTTGATTGGTTCTCTAGATTTCATCATACACATTGACATAAAATATGTCCTCCATACATTAGAATATAAAATTTAATACAACGTAAAATAGTTTTAAATACTATATATTGAATTAAATATAACATATAAAAAAACGTTTTGCAATAGTTATTGAAAAATTCATAATTACATTCTATAATGTATAAATATAATATAGTATTTACCACTTGATTATATATATTCAAAACCAACGTCATCTGTCATTGCAAGAGATGGAGGAGCGGCATGGAAGAAGAGTGCAGGAATATCATGGAGTCTATAGAAATGGTTGCGGCAGGGGAAGGCTTGCAAGAAGCGGATATTCCCAACATCGACTTGTATATGGATCAAGTTATCACCCTGATTAGCGATCAGATGGGCGGCAAAAGCGACAAAGGCAAAACGGCCGACAACGATAAGCTGCTGACCAAAACAATGATCAACAACTACAGCAAAGACGGTGTCTTGGGCCGCATCAAGGGTAAGAAGTATTCGAAACAACATATCCTGATGATGCTGGTCATATACAATTTGAAACAGGCCCTTTCCATGCAGGACATCAAACAGTTTATAGAAGGCCTGGCACCTGATATTTGGGATGGGGCGAAAGGCCAATACAATGCTGAAAAAGTAAGTTGGATATATGAAAGCTGCCTGCAGGCGAACACATTGGCCGAAAAAGAGCTGCCCCAGCTGGCGCGGCAGATGTTGGGAACAATGCCGACCAGTCCGGCTGCATATGCCAAGGAACAATCGGTGGCAGCTGTATTTATGCTATGCGCTTTGGCGACCCTCAGCATGCGCAGCGCGCAAGAGATATTGAAAAGCAATTTTACAGTCTTGCCAAAACCCAAGAAGACGGTCGGCGAACAAAAAACAAGCCCGGCGGAAACCGCCGAGCCGTAAACAAACCAGGATCAATTAAAATAAGGGATCGTCGCCTTGAAAAGGGATAAGCGCATCGGTGCCGGCCGGGCAGGAGCCTTGCTTTTCCAGCTGGATGCCATATGGAGTGGAAAGGACGAAGCTGCCGGCGCAGTGGCCGCAAAAAGCGAAATATTCCCGAGAACGGCGATGGACAGGAAGGGCAAATACATGGGCAAACTGCACTCGTTTCATGACATTTAAGCCATTCTTCTTTCCGCAATTTGGACAAGCACATGTCAGCTTGCCAACTTCGGTGAAATCAGCGTCAAGCCCACACAAAAAGGGAAACGGCACCCGATCATCTCCTTTTACCATAGCGACATTAAATTCATTATTGATGAAGCGGTCCAATTTGTCAAGAGATGTGAGTGCGCCGTAAACTTTCTGTTAACTTTGCAGTAAAACCCGCTATTTTGGGCCACTCATAATTGACCGGCTATTGGCTTTATTGTAGAATTATGAGTAGCAAGTGGCAGAAGAAAACCGCGCAATTAGAACGGAGAGCGCGACTGAAGAGAGAATAAGGAACTGGCCGCCAGCAAACGGCAGTTGCCTGAAGATGTGGATAGAATTTGTAAAGAAATTAGGTGTGTGTATGAAAAAGTTGCTTGCCGGCTTTTTGATCGTAGCTTTGCTTTGCGCTGGCTGCGCGGCTCCTGACTCCGGGACATCGACCATTGTGTCTGGAGGAGGGGAGGTTGGCTTGGCTTTTTCCCAAAGCTCTTCGTCCGAGGATGCACTGGACCCGGAGTTCCCGTCTGCCGAGTCGCAAATGCCAACATCGGTAGCCAGTGGCACAGGCAGCTCATCTGCCTCAAAAAGCCTGTCTCAATCCCAGCCTCAGGCGGTGTCGTCACAGGCCGCATCCCAAGCTGCGTCTTCACAGGCGACGGCTTCTTCTGTTATACCCTCGTCCAGCACCAAATCTAATAATGAGGCGTCATTGGCGTCCGCGTCCACATCTGCCGTAAAAGCGGCTTCTGAGGCGGCAGAAACAGTGGGGAGCACCGGTCTTGACGAAGAAGTGAGGGCGGTATGGATTTCCTATCTGGAACTGGAAACGCTGCTTAAAGGTGTCAATAAGGCGACCTTTGAAAAAAATATTGCCACAGTTTTTGATAACATGGTGGCCATGAAGCTGAACACTGCCATTGTGCAGGTTCGGCCCTTTGCCGACGCCATTTATCCTTCGGACGTTTACCCCTGGTCTTATCTTTGCACAGGAACTGAGGGCAAAAACCCCGGATATGATCCGATGCAAATTATGATTGACGCAGCCCACAACAGAGGCCTGCGTTTCGAGGCATGGATTAATCCCTACCGTATTCGCAACAGTGGCTACAAGCAGGCGCTTTCCATTGACAACCCCGCGCAAAACTGGAAAAACAACAATAGCGGCGCGGTGCTGGAATGCGACGGCGGGTTATATTACAATCCGGGGGTGCCCGGCATCCGGCGCATGATTGTGGCGGGCGTGCAAGAAATTGTAGACAATTACAATGTGGACGGCATCCACTTTGACGATTATTTTTATCCCTCCACTGATTTGTCGCTGGATGCGGCAACGTACAAAGAGCAAAAAAGTGATTTTGCCGGCATGAGCCAAGCCGATTGGCGCCGCGAAAATGTCAATATGCTGGTGCGGGAAGTCTACAGCACCATTAAAAGCGCCGATTCGCGGATTATGTTTGGCATCAGTCCCCAAGGGAACATGGACAACAATTACAACGTCCAATTTGCCGATGTCAAGAAGTGGGTGCAAAACACTGGCTATGTGGACTACATCTGTCCCCAGATCTATTGGGGTTTTGAGCATGAAACAGCGCCTTTTGCCAAAGTGGCAGACAACTGGAATGCAATGATCACCAATAAATCTGTGAAGTTGTATGTGGGCTTGGCTGCCTATAAAATTTGCACGGTGGACAGCGGCGCAGGTGCCAATGGTAAATTTGAATGGCTGAATGGCGAAGATTTGTTAAGCCGGATGGTAGTGAAATCAAGAAAACTGTCCCATTATGATGGCTTTGTATTGTACCGTTATGATTCAATTTTCCGCCCCGCTTCGAAGGTGGAATCGTCAGTTAAAGTGGAAAAAAGCAACCTGAAAGGCATTTTAAAATAGCAGTTGTGTATGCCTGCAAGGATTGTGGAGGTAACAAAAGTGAGGAAGATTGGCAGAAAAAGTGGGCGCTTTGTCGTCATGCTTAGCATGACGCTGGCCTTTATACTGGCCGGTACCGTGTCTTTTGGCATGCTTGTGGGGCCAGAGCGCGGCATTGCACCCAGTGCAGAAACAAGTGCAGTAGACACCAGTACCGATGATACCGGCGAATGGACAGCAGTACCCGAAGATGATTATGATGCCGTCAACGCCATGCCGGTTATGTTCAACAAGCCTTCAGAGATGAGGGCTGTTTACCTTGTGCCCGGGTCTGATTTTATGAAATCGGCTCAAGATTCCGAGGCGGCGTTGAAGCAGCAAATTGATACTGCCATTGCCAACGCCAAGAGTTACTCGATGAATACCATTATCGTGGATACGCTGTACGGCGACCATGTCATCTACAAGACTGATAATTTGCCTACCGTGACGGAAACATTTGACCCCATGCAATACATAGTGGACCAAAGCCGTGCGGCTAATTTATATGTATATGCCATTTTCAACTCCATGCTGTCTTATCAGGACGGCAAACTGGAGACGGTACCCTATGTAGACGGTTCGGTCATTGATTTTGCCACCCAAAATGCGGTGGATTTTGCCGAACGATATCAGCCGGACGGCATGCTGCTGGACGCCTATTACTTTACCGAAAGACCGACCACTTATGCCACCTATATGTCTGCGGGCGGTAATATGGGTTATGATAATTACATGGGACAAGCTTCCCAGAGTGTCGTATC
This sequence comes from Oscillospiraceae bacterium, assembly GCA_031551485.1. Classification (GTDB taxonomy): domain Bacteria; phylum Bacillota; class Clostridia; order Oscillospirales; family Ruminococcaceae; genus JAVBNO01. Next base: position 9,752 of record JAVBNO010000071.1, on the reverse strand, counting down.
CGCCATTTCCGCCGCTTTGCGTAAGCAATATGGCGGCGTTCAAATCGGTCTGCTGGCCGATCCGGTGTGGGAAAACAAATCGGCAAATGACCTGGGTTCCGACACCAAAACAGAATTTACGGCCCTTTCCGGAGGCCATGCGGATACACGGGCTTTTGTCCTTAACCACTTGGTAGACTTTGTGGCCGTGAAAAACTTCCATTCTCTCGCCGATCAAAATGTGCCCTTCCTTTCCGTCTTAAAATGGTGGGGCGAGGTGGCTACACAGGCGGAGATGCCCCTGTATGTCGTGCATGCGGCCGACAAGGTGGGTACCAATGCGGCCGGATGGTCGGGCAGCGATGAATTGGCCAGGCAGGTCATTGAATCGCGCAATATCGAAGGCTATCATGGCAGCATGTTCAATTCTCTGCAGCGTCTTGTGGAAAATCCCGGTGACGCTCGCACGCTGCTGGTGAAATATTTTAACAACGAGGCCAAGCCGGAACATATCCTCACCGAACTGACCATTTCCAAGCCGGCCCAAACCAAGATGAGTACTTTTGAACCCAATGTGGTTTTTGCAGGCGCTTCTGATCCCAACGAAGAAGTGCTGATGAATGACAAAGCAATTAATACCGACCAAAACGGCTATTTTAACGAAACCATTGAACTGACACCCGGTGAAAATGTCTTTACGTTCACCCACAAAGGCAAAACGATTATCTACACCATTGTACGCCAGGTACAGGTCCTCAAAGAAATCACACCGGTGGGGAATGTATCGCTGGACGGCAATATGGTTGTCAGCATTACAGCCGTGGCCTACGAGGGCGCCACGGTAACTGCCTCCGTCAATGGCGCCACGGTCAAGTTATCGCCACGCGCCTCCGAAGAAGACGAGACGTATAAGGAAAGCGCATATCAAATTTTCGCTGGTGAATACACCTGTCCTCCTGCAACCACGGCGGTGCAAAGTTTGGGTAATATTGTGGTAACCGCCAGCTGGAGCGGCGTCAATGAAAGCAAAAGTGGTGCGGCCATTAAGGTGAACAAAAAGGCTGTCATCGGCTCCGGCAAACCGGTACAGGTGATTGCCGACGAAGCAGAGACCTTTTCCACTTCCAAGCTGGACGACCTTTCAGAGCCCAACTACTTCCCGTTGCCCAAAGGCGCAATTGACGAAACAGTGGGCGATGAGATTATTTATCGCGACGGCAACAATACATATTCTTACTACACGCTGGCATCCGATTTGCGGGTTTATTCCAAGGATATTTCCTCCATATCCAATGGTGTGAGCAACAATAAAATCGTGGGTATGACCGTGAATGCAGACAGCCAGTTTACCAAGGTCATTTTGGCCACCGAGCAAAAAGTGAGCTACACGTTGCGATATTCCCAAAACGAAATTTCCATCACATTCCACAATACCACGGCTGTGCCAGGTAACTTGGATACACTAACCAAAAATCCGCTTTTTGCCTCTGCCAAATGGAGCGGTACGACCCTGAAGTTGGCACTGCGCTCCTCCGGTGGTTTTGTGGGATATTATGCCTACTATGATGCCAGCGGATTGTGTTTCCGCTTCAACAATCCGCCCCCAGGACTTTCCGGCGCGCGCATTGTCATCGACCCAGGCCATGGCTATGGCGACCCGGGTGCTTTGGGATTTAACGCTTACATACCCGAATCGGTTATCAATCGCCAGGTCGCCGCCAAAGTGAAAAGTCTACTGGCGGCCAAAGGCGCCAATGTGCTGTTGATTGAAACATCTTCCTACAGAGTATCACTGGATGAGCGTGTGTCGCAGGCCAAGAACTTTAACGCACAGGTGTTTGTGAGCGTACATGCCAATGCGGCGGCGTCTTCGTCGGCAGCAGGCAGTGAAGCATATTATTTCACCGGGTTTTCGGCGCCGTTGGCCAATTATTTGGCCTCCAATTTGGCCAGCGCGGTGGAGACAAACAACCGGGGCGGTTTATTTGGCTATTACCGCGTCACCCGGACCGCCCGTTTTGCGGCGTCGCTTTCAGAAGCGGGTTTTGTGACCAACCGCGTCGAGTACAACAAATTGATTGATGATGGATACCAGGATGATATCGCGGCAGGAATTGTGTCGGCAATCTCTTCCTACTTGAACAGAGTGGGTGCGGGTAACAACGGCAGAACCGGTACCGAGTCGGTGGGCAAGTCGTCTGTAGTGACTGTGCCGGTTACCAGTGTCGCCCTGAATAAAACAACGCTTTCGCTGGCTGTTGGTGCATCCGAGCAGCTGGTGGCCACTGTAAAACCGGATGAAGCCACCGATAAAACCGTGACATGGACTACCTCTGACCCTCTTGTAGCGACAGTGGACGCCCAAGGAAACGTAAAAGCCGTCAAAGAAGGAAGCGCGACCATTACAGTGACCACAGTGGATGGTGCCAAAAAGGCGGAGTGTAAGTTGACGGTGCAAGGCGTTGGGGTAACGGGCGTCGCTATTACGCCAAAACCGGACGGTGGCATCACCCTTGAAAAAGACGCAACCATTCAGCTGACGGCAACTGTTACCCCGGCCAACGCGGCCAACAAGGCGGTTGTCTGGTCCAGCAGCAATACCACCGTGGCCACAGTCGACACAACTGGCAAAGTGACGGCGAAAGGCATTGGTTCGGCCAACATCACCGTGACAACTGTGGATGGGGGCAAAACGGATTCAGTGGGCGTGACTGTCAATGCGGCGTCAGTGGCGGTGACCGGTGTGACACTGGACATTACCTCTTTGACCATGACAGTAGGGGATACCAATGTATTGGTGGCCACCGTGAAACCGGATAACGCCACCAACAAAGCGGTCACATGGCAAAGCAGCAACAGTAGTATTGTGACGGTGGATGCCGCCGGCAACATCAAAGCCATGGCGGTGGGTACGGTAACCATTACTGTGAAGACGGCGGACAGCAATAAAACGGCCACCTGCCAAATTACCGTAAAAGCGGCGCCTGCCTCATCATCTCAGCCGGATTCCAGCTCAAGCGGTTCCAGCAGCGGTGAGACATCCGACCCATCTTCATCTGACCCACCTGTTTCCCCTTGATAATTGCAGTGACCAACAGAAACCCAAACAGCTGTATTTTTGCCAAAGGCAGGGATACAGCTGTTTGGGTTTCGTGTAAATTTTTTATTATGGTTACAGGTTGAAGATTTTTGCAAATCATATTATACTGTATAACTAAGTGAATTTGCAAAATCCAGTGAAATCGAATAAGGTGGGCATATGTACAAAATTGTTGTAAAACGCAAACTGAATGAATCTGTTACGCTGATGGAAGTGGAAGCGCCTTTTATTGCCAAAAAGGCAAAGGCAGGCCAGTTTATCATTTTTCGTGTGGATGAATTTGGGGAAAGAGTACCCCTTACCATAGCCGACTGCGACGTCGAAAAAGGAACAGTCACCATTATATTTCAACATGTGGGCCGTTCCACCAGTATGCTGGCTGAACTCGAGGAAGGCGATACAATTTTGGATTTTGTGGGTCCTCTGGGAACCCCGACCCACTTTGATAACCCCAAGAGGGTTTGCGTTGTCGGCGGCGGTGTAGGTTGCGCCATTGCTTACCCCCAGGCAAAAACGCTGCATAAGGCCGGTGTGGCGGTGGATATGATTGCGGGCTTTCGCAGCAAAGACATTGTCATTTTGGAAGGCGAAATGCGCGCTGTTTGCCAAAATTTATACATCACAACCGACGACGGTACCTATGGCGAAAAAGGCTTTGTAACCGAAAAGCTCAAAGCATTAATTGCGGCGGGCAACGCCTATGATTTAGTCATAGCCATTGGCCCCGTAATTATGATGAAGTTCATTTGCGACGTCACCAAAGAGGCTGGCATTAAGACGATTGTCAGCTTGAATCCCATTATGATTGACGGTACCGGCATGTGCGGCGGATGCCGTGTTTCTGTGGGCGGAGAAACCAAATTCGCTTGCATAGATGGCCCCGATTTTGACGGCCATCTGGTGGATTTTGATGAATTACAACGCCGCAATGCTTTTTATAAAGAAAGAGAGCAGGCAGACCTTCACACCTGCCGCCTGACGGGAGAGATCACCAATGCCTAATATGAAACCGGAAAAAACCCCAATGCCCGAGCAGGCTCCTGACATCCGCAACCAAAATTTTGAAGAAGTAGCGCTGGGCTATACGTCCGATATGGCAAAGGAAGAGGCCGGGCGCTGCCTTAGATGCAAACATCGTCCCTGTGTGGCCGGGTGTCCCGTGAATGTGGCCATTCCCGAATTTATTGCCCAAGTGGCGGAGGGTAACTTTACAAAGGCTTATCAGATGATTACGGCTACCAATGCCCTGCCTGCCGTTTGCGGTCGCGTTTGCCCCCAGGAAAGCCAATGTGAAGCCAGATGTGTGCGTGGCATTAAAGGGGAATCGGTCGCCATCGGCCGGCTGGAACGGTTTGTGGCCGACTGGCAGATGCAAAACGGAAGTCTTGCCATTGCGCAAACGGCGCCTAATGGCAAAAAAGTGGCTGTGATCGGGGCAGGTCCCGCTGGACTCACCTGCGCGGGTGATCTGGCGAAAAAAGGATATGCGGTTACCATATTTGAAGCATTTCACCTGTCTGGTGGTGTGTTGGTATATGGCATTCCCGAATTCCGCCTGCCCAAGGCCATTGTTAAAAAGGAAATTGCCGCCCTAGAGGAAATAGGCGTTGAAATTATTAACAACATGGTCATTGGCAAAGTATTGTCGCTGGACGAGCTGTTTGAAATGGGATATGAGGCCATATTCATTGGTTCTGGCGCCGGGCTGCCCAGTTTTATGAATATTCCCGGTGAAAATCTCATTGGCGTGTACTCAGCCAATGAATATTTAACCCGCATCAATCTGATGAAAGCCTATCACAAAGGGTTTGATACGCCCATTAAAAATTCCCAGGCGGTGGCGGTTGTGGGCGGCGGAAATGTGGCTATGGATGCCGCCCGGTGTGCCAAGCGGCTGGGCGCCAAAGAAGTGTACATCATTTACCGCCGGTCGGAGGAAGAAATGCCTGCCCGACTGGAAGAAGTGCATCACGCCAAAGAAGAAGGCATCATCTTCAAACTGCTGACCAATCCGGTGGCCATTCTGGGCGATGAAAAAGGGATGGTGACAGGTATTGAATGTGTCGAGATGGAATTGGGTGAGCAGGACGTTTCCGGTCGCCGCAGCCCGGTCGTCAAGGAGGGTTCAAGCTTTGTGCTGCCACTGGACACCGTCATTATGGCCATTGGCACTTCGCCGAATCCCTTAATCCGCACCACAACAACCGGGCTTGAGGCAAACAAATGGGGTTGCATTGTGGCTGACGACAAAATGGCCACCACAAAGCCGAATGTGTACGCCGGAGGCGATGCGGTAACCGGTGCGGCCACCGTCATTCTGGCCATGGGCGCCGGCAAAACGGCCGCGCAATCAATCGATGAACTGTTAAAATAGTGCTGGTTTGATATGATAAAACCCAATAAACACAGGGAAAGGAGTCCGATGAGATCGGCCTCCTTTTTATTGTTGGGCGCTTAAGTTACAATATCAAAAGCAAAAGGTCTGAAGTTCTGCAAATTGGGTCATCTCTGAGTCTTTGTCCACATATATTGAGAATGGGGCAATATCCCCCACCAAGACAGGAGGAAGCACAACATGGATGACCGCTATCGCTTTGCCCAAAGCCGCATGAGCCAAATGCGCAAAGAGCGTGAGCAAAGAGAATATAGAGGAGTACGCACGACCCGCGCCAGATATGCGGGCGGTAACCGCCGCAGCCGGACGGCACCGAATAAGATAGATCTGGCCACTCTGTGCCTGGTGGGGCAGATGATTGTGGCCATTATCGTATTATCTGCCTGCTATACCCTCCGACTTTCCGGAGGCTCCTTTTACACAAAGGCCAAAGACTGGTATTGGACCACCCTGGCACAACCTGCAAAGCCCTTTGATATGGCGGCCTTCTTCGCCACCGACCACCTGGCCCAGATGCGTAAAAGCATTGAAGAGTATGCAGCCAAATGGTCGGGAAGGGAAAATAGTGCGTCTTCTGCCCAAAGCCAGCCTGGCAATACATCACAGCCCTCCAGCTCCGGTTGGCCTGCTTCTTCGCCCGAAGAAGCGTCGTCCCAAGCGGCTGCAGGAGAGTCTTCCTCATCCAATGCCGACGGTGCCGCTTCGTTTGAAGAGGCAACCTTGCGGGAAGAAAGCTCCCAGTCGACGCAAACGCCAGACGGCCAGGGCGGGCTTTGGAAGACTGTGGAAAATGACGCTTTGGAAGTGCCCGAAGGGGCGACATTGGCTCCTATTACAGCTTCGGCTCAACCCCTGTACCCGGCCTATGGCAACCTGACGTCTTTTTTTGGCTTTCGCGATCATCCTATCCTCGACAAAAAGGATTTCCATAACGGCATTGACATCGCAGGTTTTGCTGGTGACAACATCTACGCCGCCTACCCCGGCCGTGTGACCGAGGTGGGGTACAATGATATTGACGGTAACTATATTGTCCTTAGCCACAGCGGCAACATTAAAACGGTCTATTGCCATTGCCAGGAGGTTTTGGCGAAAGAAGGTACCGTGCTACGGGCCGGAGACCGTATTGCCACCATTGGGGCTACCGGATTGGCCACCGGGCCCCACCTGCACTTCGAGGTGCTGGCCGACAATATATATGCCAATCCTCTTTGGCTTTTTGAGGATCGTTAAGTGGAACTGCGTATAGGCAAAACCCGCTTTGCCATTAGCGTCGCTTTTTTTGTTGTTCTTATTCTGTTTTTGCTGTTGGATCACAGCGGCCTGGCTGTTCTTTGCCTTGTGGGCATGCTCCTTCACGAGTGTGGCCATTTGGCGGCGGGGTGGCTGATGGGTGTGACTTATTCCGCCATCCGGTTTACCCCCTTTGGCATTCGAATGCAACGACCCGAAAATACCGGCGTGTCATATGGAAAAGAACTGTTTATCAGCGCTGCAGGATGTCTTATCAACGTTCTAACAGCGCTTATTTGCTTTACACGGTTTGAACACGGGCCAGGCCTGAATTTCGGAGCGGTCAATGCGGCGCTGGGCATTTTTAACCTGTTGCCCATACAGGGGCTGGACGGAGGCAGCATGCTGCGCATCATTCTTTTGCTGTGTTGCCCGCCGCAACGGGCGGAGGCGATTGTACAAGGGCTCTCTATCCTGCTGCTGATAGGATTGGCCATAGCGTCCATGCATTTGAAAAGTTTGCCACTGGTTCTTTTAACAGCCTATTTAACAGCGATTCTTTTATGCCATCGAATCATTTAGCCACAAGAGAGTTGACCGAACCCTGCCAATACGGTATGATAAAGCAGGATCAAAAACAGTAAAAATGACTTCAGATTTGAGGCTAGAAATGATACCTGCTTATATTGACGCGCTGCTGCAAAGCGTACAAAAACCGGCACGCTACACCGGCGGTGAACCCGGCAGCATTTTGAAAGATAAAGAAAAAGTGGACGTGCACATGGCATTCTGCTTTCCCGACTTGTATGAGATTGGCATGTCACATTTGGGCATGAAGATTTTATATGGTCTTTTAAACGAACGGAAGGATACCTGGTGCGAACGTGTTTTCGCCCCCGATGTCGATATGGAAAATGCGATGAAGGCACAGCAAGTGCCTCTCTTTTCATTGGAAAGTTTCACGCCGCTTTCGGCATTTGACATTGTCGCGTTTACATTGCAATACGAACTGTCTTACCCCGCAATTTTGAATATGCTGCATTTGGGTGGCATACCACTGCGCGCCGCCCAGCGTGATGCGTTGGCTCCGCTGGTCATTGGCGGCGGACCCTGCGCCTGCAACCCCGAACCCCTCAGCGACTTTTTCGACCTCTTTGTATTGGGGGAAGGGGAGGAGGTTATCGGCGAAGTGGTAGACGCCTACAAAAAAGCGAAGCAGCAGGGGATCAGCCGCGCGGCATTTTTGCAACAAGCGGCGCAGCTGAAAGGTGTATATGTACCGTCTTTGTACACCGTCGCTTATAACGAGGACAAAACTGTCGGTGCCATCACGCCGTTGGACGGCGCCCCCCAAAAAGTGCAAAAACGCATTGTTCAAGATTTAAACGGCGTATATTTCCCCCGCCGTCTTGTGGTGCCCCTGACGGAGGCGGTCCATGACCGGGTGATGACCGAAGTGTTGCGGGGTTGTATTCGAGGCTGCCGATTTTGCCAGGCAGGATTTATCTATCGGCCTTATCGGGAAAAAGAACCCGATATGATCAGCGCCGATGCAAAGGCGCTCTGCGCATCCACAGGTTACGATGAAGTATCCCTTACATCATTGAGCACAGGCGACCACAGCGGCCTGGACGAGCTGTTTGGGCAGCTTTTGACATGGACAGATCAAGAAAAAGTAAATATATCGCTGCCGTCTCTCAGGCTGGACAGTCTTTCCCCTCAGATGGTGGCTTATGTCAAGCGGGTACGCCAAAGCTCCCTCACCTTTGCCCCCGAGGCCGGCACCCAGCGGATGCGAGATGTTATCAACAAAAACCTGACCGATGAAGCTATTCTCAAAAGCTGTCGTACCGCTTTCGAAGGCGGGTACACATCGGTAAAATTGTACTTTATGCTGGGCCTGCCGACCGAGACCGAAGAGGATGTCAAAGGCATTGTGGAACTAGCCCAACGCATTGTGGATTTATACTACGCGCTGCCCGGGCGTCCCAAAGGCAAAGCGGTTCAGGTCACCATCAGCGCGGCTTGCTTTGTGCCAAAGCCCTTCACCCCATTTCAGTATGAACCCCAGGATACCCGGGAAACCTTTAAAGAAAAGCAAAAGTTGCTGCTTCAATCCGCCACCAGCCGCAAAATTAAAATCAACTATCACGATGCCACTGCCAGCATTTTGGAAGCAGTGTTGGCAAGGGGCGACCGCCGGCTTTGCGCCGTGCTGGAAGAAGTGTGGCGCCACGGCGCCCGCATGGACAGCTGGGACGAGCATCTTTCCCCGGAGCGATGGCACAATGCCTTTGCGACCTGTGGCGTCGATCCCGCATTTTATGCCCATCGCCGCCGGTCTTACGAGGAGATATTGCCATGGAGCCACTTGGACTATGGCATTACCGAGGCGTTTTTACAGCGGGAACATCAAACAGCGCTGGCAGGCTGCGCCACCCCAAATTGCCGGGATCATTGCGCTGGTTGTGCGGCAAATCAACTGATAGGGGGGAACTGTTTTGACTGATATCAGAGTGTTTTTTGCCAAAATGGATCGCGCCAAATATATTTCCCATTTAGATTTAATTCGCTGTGTCTCCCGGGCGCTGCGGCAAAGTGGGCTGCCGTTATGGTATACCGAAGGCTTTAATCCCCATCTCTATACCACTTTTGCCTTGCCGCTGTCCCTTGGCTACGAAGGCGAACGAGAATCCTTTGATATGCGCTTGACTGAAGAAGTAGACTTGGAAACGGTCAAGGCGTGCATCCAGCAGTATTTGCCCCACGGTTTGACCATACTGGAAGTGGCGTTGCCCCAATATAAACCCGAGGTCATTACATGGGCGGACTATGTCATCCGCCTCTGTCCCCAACCAGAGGAAGATGCCAAGGCGTTTTGGCAGGAATTTGTAGCTTTTTGTAATCGGGAAAATATCAATGTCGATAAAAAAAGTAAAAAAGGCATGACGTCAATAGATATTGCGCCCCATTTCACTCTTTTGGATGCGGCGGTAACCTGTGAAGGCGGGACAGGGGTGACAGCAACGTTGCGTTTTGCCGCTG
>JAVBNO010000032.1:0-36339 GCA_031551485.1 Oscillospiraceae bacterium | reverse complement strand
CGCAAAGCCAAACGTTTTCTGCGCACATAGACCCTCGCCCTAAGGATGGGGGGTGGGGAAACCATGTGGGTTCCCCAGAAAATGTTTTTGCATACTTTTTGCGTCAAAAAGTATGGGCCCGTCGCGGCCCGAGCGACAGGCGATATGTTTGCCAGAGCGGCTGCACGTCTACTCCAATTCTATATTTACACCGGTGTCAACGCCTTTTACCTCATTGCAAAAGCACCCGCCGCCGCGCCTAACCCGGAGTTTTTGCATGCAAAAAAGGGGAACCACAAAGTGGCTCCCCTTTCGCATTTCAGTCAGTCAGCAAAGAATAAATTATTCCTGCTCCTCTTTCATCTTGGCAAAGCAGTCGCTGCAATAAACAGGACGGTCTTCGCGGGGACGGAAAGGCACTTTCGCCTCAGCGCCGCAGCTGGCACAGGTGGCGGTGAACATCTCTCTCTCAGGACGTTGGCTGTTTTTGCGGGCATCGCGGCAGTTTTTGCATCTTTGGGGCTCGTTGACGAAGCCTCTTTCAGCATAGAATTCTTGCTCACCGGCGGTGAAGATGAATTCGGCGCCACAGTCTTTGCAATTCAGGGTTTTGTCTGCGTACATTTGGTTTACCTCGCTTATGGATTTTTTAGATTTACCCAGGATACCTACCAAAGCGAGTCCGTTGCTGGGGCGCTCTGCGTCGATGCCTTGGGCATTAATATTACCATCCCGATGACGGGATTGGGTCTGGGAAAGGTGGCCGGCATCACAGCACCGACCGGAGTTTTCGCCTCACGCGTTGAAGAGCATTATCCACAGCTTTGTTGGTTAAACACAGTAGCACGGCAATTTCCTTATAGGAGTGTCCACTTAGGTATAACCCAAGAGCTTCCTGCTCAGTTGGGGATAAAAGCGTATGCATCCGCTCCCAAAGCATCTGTCCCGATTCATTGGCAATAATGGCGTCCTCGGGGTTTTGCCCGCCCTCTGTGGAAAGCTGGGACAACGCTTCGTCGTCCAACGGCATATAATCCTTCAAAGGGTGGTTGCGGGGAGACAGTGCCGACTGTACAGCCGACAGAATTTTGCGATGAATGCACAGGGTGGCAAAAGTATAAAAGCTACTTTCCCGCCCGATGTCGTAGGCACGCACAGCACCCAGCAGTCCAATGAGCCCTTCCTGAATCAGATCATCCTGTTCCAGCCCGGCGCCAAAATACCGGGAGGCCCGAAAACGAATAGATGGCAGATAAACGGTAATCAATTGAGACATAGCGTTTTTGTCACCGTTTTTGGCGAGTGTGACAAGTTCATCGTCAGCCGCCGGGTTGTGTCCGCTCATCTCTGTCCGATCTCCTGCTTCTTTTTGCACAACAAAAACAAATAGGTGAAAAAAATCTGCGCGCATGCATTATTGTAATCGAACAATCGCATAAAGTCAATAGATTTTGTTAAATTGTACAATTTTTTATCTCTTTTGGTTAACTTTTATGTTCATTCGCAGGGCGTTTTTTTAGTCGCTAAGCCCCACGGCAGCAACCACGGCGCCCAAAGGCAAAAACACCTCTTCCCGGCAGCACAAAATGCCGGTACACACATCCAAACAGATTTGTGTCGTCATCTCCCACTCCAGCTGGTGGTCGATCTGCTTCCCTTGAAACTGATGAAACTGATTGGTTATGTAGCCGGCCATATCGTCGGGGGAAAGAGGCAAACGGCTCCAATCCAACGCGCAGGCCTTCATGTGCCGGTATTGGCGGGATTCATAGCCCAAATGCGCTTTCACATTGCGTTTATACCGGGGATTACAGTGGGCCTCATTAAAGAAATCGGCAATACAATGGCAAATAATACCCAGCGCCAGCCCCACAGCCCGCGGACTGCTTAAAGGATTGACGGCAATGTGGATTTGCCTGGCCACCTCGGCGCCCAACCCCTCCAGCGTGTGATTCTTTGCGCGCAAGCGGGGGCTGATGTCTGGCAGGATATTGCCAATATGAAATGTCTTTTGCGAAAAGTCAGCGCCGTATTGCTCCCGCAAAATGGGATAAAGGCGCTTGGCAATCAGACCATGAGCCGAGAAGTTCAAACAATCACCTCATAAAAATGGCTGGGGCCAAAACATGCCCAAACGGAAAATAGATTCATCGGTTACTAAGGATAACAGATTTAAGGTAAAAAAAACAGTATCAAAGTATGTAAATTTTTGCGCCAAAAACATACAACATGACTATTTTTATGATCTATCATATGCAAAAAAATCAAATGGCGCAAAATAAAGACCCAAAACGATTTTGCCCGTCTTGGATCAAAAAAACGGATCAAAAAATAAAGGCGATATGAGATAAGCGAAACGCCGTTAAAAACTGGCGAATGTGGTGCAGGCATAGGTGGACAAACCGTCGGGCGTCTGGGCATACACAACGCCAATGCCAATGGTGGTTAACTCGGAGTGAGTCATAATAGCATAATGCTCTGGGCTGTTAATCCAGGCGTAAAACAAATCGTCCGCATTGGCACATTCCCCTTTGCTGCGGGCAATGTTCTCATAACCCAAAGAGGGGCAAAGGCCGTTTTCCTGCAAAACAGTATACCACATGGCGCCGTCGGGACGGGCATGGTCAAAATAATTGTTCTGTGCCATCTCGCCGGCTCGGATGTGGGACACATTGGTCAAAGAGTTGCTGTATGTAAGAGGCGCGAGACCCAAATCGTGGCGAAAATCGTTTATACGTTCTAAAAGCCTGGTCTCAATGTCCGCCTGCGCCGTGCCGTAATAAGAGGTGGCCTTGGGCGGCGGTTTTACCTCGGGCTCGCTAGACTCAGGTTCGCTAGACTCAGGTTCGCTGGATTCCGGTTCGCTGGATTCGGGCTCGCTGGACTCCGGTTCGCTGGATTCGGGCTCGCTGGACTCGGGCTCGCTAGACTCGGGCTCATTGGACTCGGACTCGCTAGACTCGGGCTCGCTGGATTCGGGCTCGCTAGACTCGGGTTGGCTAGACTCCGGTTCGCTGGATTCGGGTTCACTCGCCTCCGGCGCAGAATCTGGTGCCGCGTCGGATGCTGCTGCACCACCGGCGGGCTCGTCCTCCAGCAAATAGCTGCTGTTTTCAGGCGCATCGTCGGCGAACACACGTTGAAAACCATTGATGCCAAAGACAGCAATGGAAAAATAAGCAATTGCAAAAATGACAGTCAAAACGACCCGCCGAAAAAAACGATTCTCCAGCTGAATCACCCCTTACATCTCTTCTCTGTCCATTACAACACAATCATTTTAACAAAAGGCAAGAATAAAGGGGGTGGAAGCTGTCATTTGTGGGGGAAAAATACAAGCAAGGCTTAATCGAATGTCCTCACCGGCACCTAGGGGAACCATGCAAAAGGAATCATACAAAAAGCCGGCGGTGGACTTGTCCGCCCGGGCAATATGAACGCAGATGTAGCGGTCGACGGTGCTTTTGGCCACATTCCCTTACGCAGAAAAGAGCGTGCAGGCCCAAATTTGCCCATCCGAAACCAAAACGCCGACGCCTACATATTTCACGTTGCCGCGCACCATATTGGCATAGTGACCGCTGGATGCTTCCCATTGTTTATAAAGCTGGCTGGCGGAAACGCCGCCACCCTCTCGCCAGGCCAAATTTTCGGCTGCAGTTGCATATTTAATGCCGTTTTCAGTCAACACCGTTTGCCAGGGCCGACCGTCGGGACGGGTGTGGGCAAACACATCGGTGGCGGCCATCTCGGCGCAGCGAATACGGGCGCAAGCGTTCAAATTGGCGTCATAAGCCAGGGCGGAAAGGCCCTGACTGGCCCGCAAATCGTTGATGAGGGAAATGATCTCATCTTCGGCGCCCGAGTCAAATTCGCCCGAGGGCCAAGGTACGGGCGGGTAATCGGCAGGGGCCAAACCGGCAGGCGCGGCCGCCTTGGAAGAAGCCGCTGCCGAGGAAGAAACCTCTGTTACAGAAGAAGAAGCCGGCGCTGGCGCCGAGGACGACACAGACGAAGCGGCCGCCTGCGAGGACGACGCCGCAGAGGACGCGGCCACGCTGGAAGACACGGTACTGCTGGCAGAGGCAGCAACACTGGAGGACGATGCCATACTGGAAGCTGCGGCGCTGCTGGAAGATACGACCGCCGATGACGAAACAGTCTGACTGGACGAAGCCGCGCTGGCAAAAACGGAAGAGGAAACCTCTTCACTGGAAGAATTGTCAGCGGCATTTTGACAACCGGCCAATAGCGAAAGCATTAAAAAAATCGAGATCAAGATCGTGAGGAATTTTTGGCTGCGATCAAACATCGAAGCTCATCTCCTTGCGCACATTTCAAATCCTATTCTACAGACAACAAGGGCGTGATATGATCGGTCGAAGTGTGAGAAAATAAATAGAACACTCCCCCAGAATAATCATTATTATACATAATGTTACCCATAAAAGCAATGAAGACTGCAAAAGTTAACAATTGGCGGGTTAAGGGGCGAAAAAGCCTTGTGTTCGCAAAACCGGTCGCATGCTACGGCTGCCGTTTATGCCGTTTCCAGGCCTTGACAATCTCGTACCAAAATGTGCCCGCCGCCGAAACGGCCACAGCCAAACCCATCTGGCGGGGGGCCAAAGGCGATAAATTGATAAATTCGGCGACAGCAGGCAGATAGACGATGATCCAAAGACCGACGAGTACAGCGCCTACAACGCCCCACATCAACGCATCCCGCTTAAAATGGTTCATCATCCACAGTGCGCTGTGGGTGGAAGACATGTTGACAAACACAAGCATCAAATTGCACAGCACCATCACGGCGACGGCAAAACTGCGGGCGGTGTTTTCTCCGGCCCCGCCAGACAAAAGCAGCACATAGCCCCCAAAGCTGACAGCAAACACCACAAATCCCTGCACTACCGACCGCGCCACCATGGCGGCGGTCACCAGCGGTGCCGCCGGGTTGCGGGGCGGCCGGGCCATCCAGTCGGCCTCGGGGGGCTGCCGCTCGAAAATAATGGAGCAAATGGGGTCAATCACCAACTCCAACACCACAATATGCACCGGCAAAAACAGGGCGGGCAGCCCCAAAAGAGGCGGCAAAAGCGCCGACAAAATAATGGGCACATGGACCGCCAGCACATAGGAAAACGCTTTGCAAATGTTGTCGTAAATCCGCCGCCCGTCGCCAATGGTGTCCACAATGGTGGTGAAGTCGTCGTCCAGCAGCACCAAATCCGCCGCCTCCCGGGCCACATTGGTGCCCCGCCCACCCATCGCAATGCCGATGTCTGCATGCTTGAGAGCGGGCGCGTCATTTACACCGTCGCCGGTCATCGCCACCACTTCTCCCGCTGCCTTCAGGGCTTTGACAATGGCGGTCTTGTGGTGGGGCGCCACCCGGGCAAAAATGGCGGCGGAGCGCACCGCCTTCTCTATCTCGTTTTCTTCCATGGCGTCCAGCATGTCGCCGGTGATGACCGGACCTTCTGGCATCCCAATTTGGGCGGCAATGGCAGCGGCAGTGTGGGCATTGTCACCGGTGATCATCACCACCCGCACCCCCGCCTGGCGGCAGACGGCCACAGCCGCCGGCACAGCCGGACGGGGCGGGTCGGCAAATCCGATCAGTCCGGTCAATTGCAGCCGCGCTTGCGCAAGTTCGCCGGGAATCGCCCCGTCAACCAAGCCCACGGCCACGGCAATGACCCGGCACCCCCGCTTGGCCATTGCCTCTTGCCGGGCGGAAATATCGTTTATCTCCGCCGGTGTCAAATCGCACAGAGGTAAAATGCCCTCTGGTGCGCCTTTGGCACACAGCGTAATCCGGCCGCCCGCCCCCCACACATGCCCCATGCGCTTGTGGCGGGATTCAAAAGAATATTCCCGCAGCAAAACATCGCCGGGCGAAATGTCCGGCGCTTTGGCCGCAATGGCCTGTTCCATGGGGTCGTAGGGGCTGATTTCGCAGGCAAGGCGGGCGTCCCGCCAAAAATCCGCTTCTTCCCCCAAAGCGATGTAATAGTCTGCAACCTCCATTTTGTTTTGGGTCAATGTGCCGGTTTTGTCAACGCACAGCACCGAAATGGCTCCCAATGTTTCCACCGACGGCAGTTTGCGAATCAGGGCGTTTTTCTTGGCCAGCCGCAGCGCCCCCAGCGAAAGAAATACCGTCAGAATAACGGGGAATTCTTCGGGGATAATGCCCATGGCCAGGGTAATGCCCGACAAAATGCTTTGCAGCAGACTGCCGCTTTGCAGCCAGGTGAACACAAACACCAGCGCCAGCATCACGCCGCCAAAAAGAGCGCACCAGTTGATCAGCCGCCGGGTCTGCTTTTCCAGCGGGGTGGGCCGCTGAGGCGCCTCGGCCACCTCCCGGCCGATTTGGCCGCTGACGGTGGCGCCCCCCACCGCCGTCACCCGGGCAATCACACTGCCCGACAATACGGTGGTGCCCTGATAAACCATATCCCGCCGGAAATGGTCGCCGCTGTCGTCCGCCTCGGCAGTTTTATACACCATCTCCGATTCGCCGGTCAGGATAGACTGATCCACGCCCAAATCGTACTGTTCCAAAATCCGGGCGTCGGCGGCTATTTTGTCCCCCTCCGCCGCCAGCATTAAATCCCCCACCGTCAAATGGGCACTATCAATCTCTTGTACCACGCCGCCCCGCACCACCCGCACCCGGGGAGCCGAAAGCTCCCGCAGCGCCTCAATGGTGTTGTCGGTGCGGTATTCCTGCCAAAGCTCAATGGAGGCGATAAAGGTAACAAAGACCAACATCACCAAACCGTCCCCCATTTCGCCCAACACAAAGTAAATGCCGGCGGTGACGAAAAGCAGCAAAAACATCGGTTCTTTTAAAAGACCCAGCAGACGCACCCAAAACGTCTTGCGGGTGGATATATCCAGCTCGTTCAGGCCATACTGGCGTTGGCGGTTTGCCGCTTCTTCGGGGGTTAGCCCTGTATAATTCTGTGTAAAACCTTCCACTTTTGCCATTCAAAATCACCTCGGAAAAATAAAAAAACCCGGGGGCGTAAATTGCTTTACTGTCCCACGAGCATACTCGCTGTCTGTTGACCCGGCCTGCGGAAAGCTCCGCCGCCTGTTCAGATTTTCTGATTCACTTTTCAAAAGATTATTTCACATGGTAGCATATTGGAAGAAGAATTGTCAAGCGAAAGCCGCGGCAAAACGAATGCCATTTCCCCCACAAGGTAAATATACCGTTGTGCAGTTCCGCCACCAGCCCCTGCCGGGAAGCTGGAGAGGGGGCCGCGGGGCACGAGCTTCTCCCCCGTGTGGCGCGCATGTGCGCGTGGGACGCGAACATGGCGGCTTCCGCAGAAATCGAGCACTTTACTTTTCCTTTTGCCTGCGTTTTATTTTCCGCGCATCCGAGAGACGGGTACAACTTGCCCTCGGGCATAAAGTCTGCGGTATACCGGCAAACTGATTGCGAGATTGGTTTTTCTTTTGCTTCCTTTTCTTTTTCCGAAAAAAAGAAAAGGAAGTTGACGGGGAAGAGCCGAGAGGGATATAATAAGATTTAGTGCGAAAATCGCTAGGACACAAGGGAAAGGAGGCGAGAGTGCTGAAGATATTGGCCATTGAAACATCCTGTGACGAGACTGCCGCCGCCGTTGTTGAAGACGGACGGCGCATTTGTAGTTCGGTGGTGTTTTCTCAGCTGGCGGAGCACCAAAAATACGGCGGTGTTGTGCCGGAAATCGCCTCCCGCCGCCATGTGGAAGAAATTACCGGCGTCTGTACGGCCGCCTTGGCAGAGGCGGGCATGAGCTGGCACGATGCCGACGCCATCGCCGTTACGGCGGCGCCGGGGCTGATCGGTGCGCTGTTGGTGGGGGTAAACTTTGCCAAGGGGTTGGCCTTGGCCCTGCACAAACCCCTCATCCCTGTCCACCATCTGCGGGGCCACCTGGCCGCCAACTACCTGGCCCATCCGAACTGCCGCCCGCCCTTTTTATGTTTGGTGGTGTCCGGCGGCCACAGCCACATTGTGGACGTGCAAAGCTATACTGACTTCACCATTGTCGCCCGCACCCGGGACGATGCCGCGGGGGAAGTGTTCGACAAAGTGGCGCGTGCCATGGGTTTGCCTTATCCCGGCGGCGCGGCGCTGGACAAATTGGCGGCCAAAGGCAGCGCAGAAAGCGCAAAGCGTTACCCGCTACCCACCCCCAAAATGGATGGGAATCCGCTGGATTTTTCTTTTTCAGGGCTTAAGACAGCGGCGGTGAACCTGCTGCATAACGCCCGCCAAAAAGGCGAAGAGGTGGAAATGGCCGATTTGGCTGCCGCCTTTCGCGGCAAGGTGACCGACCTGCTGGCAGGGCACTTTTTCGAAGCGGCCAAAACGCTGCACAGCCCGGCTCTGGCGGCGGCAGGGGGCGTGGCGGCCAATACGCGCTTGCGCCAGCTGTTGGAAGAAGGCGCCCAAACGCGGGGCCTGCCCCTTTATATTCCCCCCCTTGCCCTGTGCGGCGACAACGCCGCCATGATCGGCGCCCAGGCGTTTTATGAATACACCGCGGGGCATACGGCGGACATGACTCTCAATGGTGCAGCGACGATGGGGATAAATTGCAAATTTTAGGCCCATTACGCAGAAAAATGCACAAACCTCCGAAAATTTGCAAGTTGTGAAAAAATAAACTTTATCGATTGTTTTTTAGAAACAATTTGATTATAATGAAACTATACCCATAAATGCATGGATGCAATCGATGAACTTTACGATCTGAAAGGAGAATTCATAGATGACCAGCAATCCGAACGTAAGAAAATGGGTCGAAGAGATGACCGGACTTGTCAAACCGGATCGAGTGATCTGGATTGACGGCAGCGAAGAGCAGCTGATCGCACTGCGGGAACAAAGTGTAAAAAGCGGTGAAATTCTGCCCCTGAACGCCGAAAAGCTGCCGGGATGTTATATCCACCGCACCGCCATCAACGACGTGGCCCGTGTGGAACACCGTACCTTTATCTGCTCCCGCAAAGAGGCGGATGCAGGCCCCACCAACAACTGGATGGACCCGCGGGAAGCCTACGATAAACTGGGCCAATTGTTTGACGGCGTCATGAAGGGCCGCACTATGTATGTCATTCCCTAGTCCATGGGCCCCATCGGATCGCCATTTGCCAAAGTGGGCATTGAAATTACCGACTCCATCTATGTCGTTCTCAATATGGACATCATGACCCGCATGGGCGCCGATGCCTTGACCCAACTGGGGGAAACCTCCAACGATTTTGTCCGCGGCCTTCACTCCAAAGCGAACATCGATGAAGAAAACCGCTACATCTGCCACTTCCCCGAGGACAACACCATTTGGTCGATCAACTCCGGTTACGGCGGCAATGTGCTTTTGGGCAAAAAATGCTTTGCGTTGCGCATCGCCTCTTACCAGGGCAAAAACGAAGGCTGGATGGCCGAACATATGCTCATTTTGGGCATTGAAAACCCAAAAGGCGAGGTCAAATACCTGGCGGCCGCCTTCCCATCCGCCTGCGGCAAAACCAATTTGGCCATGCTCATCCCGCCCGAGGTTTACGAAAAGCAGGGTTACAAAGTCTGGTGCGTCGGCGACGATATCGCCTGGATCCGCATTGGCCCCGACGGCCGGCTGTGGGCGATTAACCCCGAAAGCGGCTTCTTCGGCGTGGCCCCCGGCACCAATGAAAAGTCCAACCCCAACGCCTTGGCCTCCACACGCAAAAACACGATCTTCACCAATGTGGTGCACAATCTGGACGACAACACCGTGTGGTGGGAAGGCCTGGACAAAAATCCGCCTCGCAATGCTTTGAACTGGAAAGGCGAAAAATGGGATCCCGATTCCGGCGAAAAAGGCGCCCATCCCAACAGCCGCTTTACCGCCCCCGCCAAGAATTGTCCCTGCATTTCCAGCGAGTTTTCCAATCCCCAGGGCGTGCCCCTTTCCGCCATCGTCTTTGGCGGACGCCGGGCCAAAACGGCGCCTTTGGTTTACCAGGCCCGTGATTGGCAGGCAGGCGTCTTTGTAGGCTCCATCATGGCCTCTGAAACAACGGCCGCCGCCGCCGGCGCCGTAGGCGTGGTTCGCCGCGATCCTATGGCCATGCTGCCTTTCTGCGGGTACCATATGGGCGACTATTTTGCTCATTGGCTGGCCATGGGCCAAAAGCTGGGCGACAAAGCCCCCCAAATTTTCAATGTCAACTGGTTCCGCACCAATGACGAAGGCCAATTCATCTGGCCGGGCTTTGGCGACAATATGCGCGTGCTGATGTGGATGCTGGGCCGCTGCGACGGTACTGCCGACGCGGTAGAAACCCCCATCGGCTACGAACCCAAACCGGAGGATATTAACATTGAAGGCCTTGACGGCATTACTACGGACACCATCAAATCCCTCCTTAATGTAGACAGTGCCTTGTGGAAAGAAGAAGTCGCCGGCATTCATGAATTCTATGCCAAGTTTGGCGACCGGCTGCCGGGCGAGCTGAAAGAAGAGCTGGCGGCACTGGAAAAACGCCTCGGCTAATGAAACAATAGCACCACAGGTCAACAAGAAAAAACCCTGCTTCCTTCATTGTGGGAAGCAGGGTTTTTGTGATAACTGCAATATGTATTTATTTGCTTAGGAAGTAGAAGGTGCCGTTGCCGCCGCTGGTGGGTACGGCGTAAACGTAGTAGTTATACCGGTCGGATTCCTCGGCCTGGTCCACAAACGCCTTCATCTCTTTCAGCAGTTCATACTTGGACAAACTGTCGGTGGAAACAGACCGCACGGCGCAGTCGTCTGGTTTCAGCGAACCTTTCCATACCAACTCTGCCTCGTTGGCATAGGCTTCAATTTCTTTAATAATCTCGTTTGCATTCACTTTGGTGATGGCGGACAAATTGTTGGCGGCAGCGCTGGAGCTGGCAGCGGCACTGGAACTGGCGGCAACGCTGGAGCTAACGGGTGCTGCGCTGGAGCTGGCAGGCGCCACGCTGGAACTGGCCGCTTTGGAACTGGCAGCCACACTGGAGCTGACGGGTGCCGCGCTGGAACTGGGGGCCTGGGAGCTGCTGGAACTTTCCGCCTCACTGCTGGAACTTTCCGCCACGCTGGAAGGAACCTCCGCCACACTGCTGGATGGCTCCGCCACACCGGAGGGTTCTGTGCTGGTGGAGGACGAGGGTGACTTAACGGAACCGCCGCCGGATGTGGGTACCTTACACCCGCACATCGCCACAGCCAAAATAAAAACAAAGCTGATTAACCATTTACGTGCGCTCATACATGCATCTTCTTTCTCAAAATAATTTTTACCTTTCCTGTTACCTGCTTAAAGCATAAAAAATGGCATTGCCGTTTCCGTCGGCCACGGCATAAATACGGATTTTATATTTTTTCACACTGGTTCCCGCGTCTTGAACAAAATTGTTAAGCGACGATATAATCTCGCTTTGGCTCAGTTTGGCGCTGGAAAAAGTGCGGACAATCGAGGCTGTTTCCGGGGTAAGCGTGTCATCCCAAATCAGCGTGTCCCGCAAAAAGCTGCCGTCCAGCTGGCGCAGCACAAAGGCGGCGTCTACGGTATAAATGCCCGCGAAGCTTTCGGCGGGGCTGTCCGGGCCTAAAATGACGACGACAGGGCAGGTGCTCTGGCCGGTACTGGCCGGTCCCCCGGCTGTCGATGTGCCGCCGCTCTCTGCCGGCGAAGCTTCGCTTTTTGCTGCTGCCGAGGACGAGGGCGCGTCCATTGTGGACGAGGTGCGGTTATCCACCACCTGCACACCGCCTGGGGCGGGGCTCACCTGCATTTGACAACCGCAAAAAAGTGCGGCGGATAAAATTGAAATCACCATCGTTTGTAAAATCGTTTTTGCCATTCGCATATATGTACATCTCCATTTTCGTGCTTGTTCATCATAACGCAAAAACACGTTTGTGTCAAAGTGAAAGAATCCCTTTACTACCATTATAGCAGTGTTACCGTGCCCGCAGTACCATCAATTTCCACAAACTGCCCTTCCCCAAGCACCTCGGCGGCCATATCCACGCCGCAAACGCAAGGGATGCCTAGTTCCCGCAGCACCGCCACACCATGCTGCAGCGGCCCGCCCGCGTCCACAATCACCCCGGCCACACAGGGAAGCAAATGAATCCAACCGGGGTCAATGGAGGCCGCGACAATGACGTCGCCGGGGCAAACGGCTTTCTCGCCGGGAAAAGCCAAGTGTTTTACCGGCCCGCCCCCAACGCCCGGCGCCGCGGCAATGCCGCATATCTGTTCCTTGCGCCCGGCCAATCGGGCCGGTGGCTGCACCCGCCCCCGGGAATCAATCAGCCGGGACGCGGGCATTTGTAAAAATGCCTGCCGCGCGGCGATATTTTCCTGCTGGCAGGCAGCCAAATTCAAATCGGGATCCTCCAGGGCGTCGTCCAGCTGATGAAGGGTAAAACCGAACACATCCTCCGCTGCAGCCAGTCGGCCGGCCCGCGCCAAACGCCGGCCGGCTGCCAATGCCCGTTCCCGCAAAAGAGAAAGCGCTTTGGCCATGCAGTGCAGCGGCATTTCCCGATAGCCGCCCAAAAGCACAAGGGCGTGGTATTGTGTCTCAAAGCGGTCGCCAAGGTCAACATGCGTCCCTGCATGCGCCCGTAAGAACTGCCCGATCTGCCGGTAGGCATCCTCCCGCCGGGCCACCGTTTCCTGGTGCTGCGCCTCCAAATCCCGGCTGGTGCCTCCTGCTAAGCTGGGGGTATGAATACTCCGCATCGCCGCATAAAGGGCGGCGGTCAATTCGCTGTATCGGGGGGAAGCGATGTCCATCTCTCCCGGCCCGCGAAAGCCGTAAAGCCGCATCCACTGGTGCCAGGCGGCCATAAAGTCCTCCGGCAGCACGCCCGCCTCCAGTTTGGCGGCAAAATCCGCCGCCGAAGCGCAGGATAAAGCGGCCCCTTCCTTTACCAAAGCGGCAAAGGCGGTCGCCATCTCCACCGTGATGTTGTGGGGAAGGCCCTCTTCCAACAAAGGGGCCAGCGCCCGGATGGGTTCCGGCAGCCCATACAGCAGCTTTTCAATGGCCCGACGCGCCGAAAGCGCCGCCCCTTCTATCGCCCGGGCTGCAACCCGCACCTGGCCCACCCGGTCAAAAAGCTGCGCCGCCAAGGCCGCAAGCCCGGTGATGCCGGCAGCGTCGCTTTCCATCTCCTCCAGCGCGCCATAGGACAAATATTCAAACTGCTCGCTGTTTTGCTCCGGCCGGCGTTTGGCGGCAAACATATGGGACACTTTGTCCAGGTGCTCGCTCACCATCTCCCAGGCAATGCCCTGCAATTTGGGGGGAAGAGTTTCTGGCAGGTCATTTTCGTCCAACACCGCCAGCGCCCGACCTGCCGCTCCGTCCACTCCCGAAAGGTTCCGCAGGGTGCTTTGTCTGCCGTAAAGCCGCATTTGGTGCGACACGTTTAAAAAGGAAAAGCCGCCCGCCATGCCGCCAATGCCGTCTTTTGCGCCGGTGATGTCCCGGCCCGAAGTCAGCGCGGAAAGGTGGCTTTGGTAAAGCTGCAAACAATGCTCCCCCAAAACCGACACCGGCCCGGCCACCCCGTAGCGGGAGGGTGTTTCGTCAAGATAATATAAAACCGGTTCATCCGACCCGGTATTCAGCGCGTCTGGCAGTGCAAAATAACTGGTCATTGGGCGCACCTGCAAAAGGGAAAGCGCGCCGTCCTCCAGCGCCCATTCCACCTCCACCGGCCCCCCAACTGCGGCCTCGGCCTCAGCGGCCAACGCGGCCAACGCCTGGGCCTGTACCGTTGTAATGGCGAAAATGCCGGGCGGGTGGGGATTGGGCAGCTCAAAAATGCCGCCCTGCAGCCGGGCCCAATAAGCCCGCTCCTTGGCCCCCGGCTTTTGGTCGATCAACCGCCTGTCCGCTCGGGCCAAAACAAACCGGTCGGGCGTCGACCGCCCGGTAACGGCGCTGGCCCCCAACCCAAAATTGGCATTGACCACAAGCTCATCCCGGTTGTTGTGGTTTGGGTTGGCGGTGTATACAACGCCCGACGCGTCCGCCAAAATTTGGTGTTGCACCACAATGGCAAGACCGGGCGCGCCCAGTGGAATGTGTTGCCGCTGATAATAGGCCAGCACCCGCTGCGAAAACGCCGAAGCAAAGCACAGCCGCAGGCCCTCGGCAATTTTGTCCGCCGGCGCCGCCAGCACCGTGGCGTATAGCCCCGCAAAATTCGCCTTTCCGGCCATTGTACCGGGCAGCGGTACCGAACTGCGAATGGCGGCCAAATCAATGCCCATATTCCCCACAATATCCCCAAGGGCTTTCTGCCGTTCGCCGTCCAGCTGCAAAAGCTGGCAAAGATGCATTAAATTTTCCGCGCACCCCGCCACATCCGTTCCTGACGCCACTGCCTCTTTGGCCTGTTCCCAGTGGGTCGAGGCCTCAATATAAGCGGCCCAGGGGGCAAAAAAATCGGTGGTAAGCACAAATCCCGGGGGCGTCGGCAGCTGGGCGCGCATCAGGCGCATTAACCCAAGGGCCTTATCCCCAATCAGCGAAACATCGGGCGTTTCCGCCCCGTCCAGCCGATAAATATAAGGCATAGGCGCCCTCCTTTCACGTTTACGAATATGGCCAAATTATACCATATATCGCCATTTAAATATAGCGGCTTTTGTGAACAGATGCGACAAAAGCGGTTTATTCGCCTCTTCAAAAGGCAAACAAACCGCTTTCACTGATATGCAAGAAATAGATCAGACCAATTTTTCAATGGAGTAGCGCAGTACCGTCCGCAATTTGTCGGGCGCGGTTTTGCGGGGGTCGCCTAAATAAATCTCCCGGTGGGTCTTGCCCACCCGGCCATACCCATTGGCTTCGCAAAAGGCATCCATTTTGGCAAAGCTCCGGGGCTCGTCGTCATAGGGACCGACGTGCATCATCTGAAGGCACAACCCCTCCTCGGCCTGCTCAAAACAAGCGCCCCCAAGGGCCGGGTTTGGCTTTTTTACTTTCACAGCCTCCAGCACCTCGGCCGCCAATGCCGGCGTCACAAAATCCGGCTGGCGAATCATCATGCGGTAAGCCAAGTTTTCCTTGTGCCGGGGGTCATATACAGTTTCACCGGGAATCAAATCCCACACTCCCTCCAGCGGAAAGACCGAATACTCCACATACCCCGCCGGGGCAGGCCCTTTTTTCGGCAGCATCTTCACCGCGTAGCTCAGCGCGTACAAAGCGCCCACCACGTCGGCATAGGCTTTATCCGCGGGGCTTCCCGTGCCGGCAATGACATAAAACGACATGGGCGGCACCGTAATCAGTGTCGGCTCTGTCGGCGGTTGGTAAAGGGTCTTCATTTTCTTTGGGTCTATTTTTTCCATGCTGTCAATGTGCACCTCCTTCTAAGCGAACGGGGATTTCCGCCCGCAACGTAAAACTGTCCGACGCAATGTCGCTGTCATAGGCCACAATGTGAACGCCTGCTTTTTGCGCCTGCTGCAGCGCGGCCCCAAAAGCAGGGTGGGTGCGGTCGTTGGGCGCAAAAAAAGAAGCGCCTTGAAAAGCGACCACAAAAAAGACACAGGTGTAAAATCCGGCCTCGGCCAGCTGGGCCAGCGCCTCGACATGCTTTATTCCCCGCAGGGTGGGGGCGTCGGGGAAAAGGGCAGCGCCGTTTTCCTCCAGCGTAACGCCTTTAACCTCAATATACCCCTTTTGTGCCGGCGTTTCCAGATAAAAATCGAACCGGCCGCCGCCAAAAGCGGCCTCCGGGCGCAAAAGGGTGATGGCGGCCGAAAGCCCCGGCAGCCGGGGTTCCTTTTGATGCCGCAAAAGCCACTCGGCCACAACAGCATTGGGGGCCTGGCTGTCCATATTAATGGGCAGTGCCCACCCCCCCGGCAGCGCTTTTTCCACACCGATCAGGGAATAGGCGGTTTTGCGGCTGCCGCCGGCGTCGTGACACTGCAAATAAACAGCCGCCCCGGGCAGCAAAAGCTCCCGACAGCGGCCGGTATTCTTCACATGGGCAATCACTTCCCGGCCGTCCAAAAGGCAGCGGGCAATAAAACGGTTGGGCCGCTCGATAAAAACGGCGGGCACAATTCGGGCATATTTCATAATCCGGCGCCTACGCCCCCACCGGCAGGGTCTGGCCCAAAAAGGCGGCCGACCGCCGCACCATCACGGCATCATCGCCAAACTCCCGGCGCAGCATGCTGTAAACGGCGGCGTATTTCCGGTAAAGGATGGAGGAGGGCGAAAGCCGACAGGGGGCGTTGCCACCGCTGACAATCATAATGGCGGCCGTATCGGCAAAATCCTCGTTGGGACTAAAGGCGGCATGCTCCGAAACGTATTGGTCCAAATTGGTGAAACCGTTATACGGGCCGTTGACAGCGGCCATAAGCCCGGTGCCCTTGGCCGTCGAAATGGCTTTGCACTCGCCCAAAACGCCATAATCCGCCGCATGCATCATTTCGTGGACAGCACTTTTTACCGGGCAAACAAAACCCCTGGGCAAAACGAGCCCCGATACATCCACCTGCATCGTCAATTCGCCGTTGTCGCCCATCATGGCATAAAACGCGCCCTGCGGCAGGGTGATCGACAGCTTGAATTGGTGTTTGACCTCCACCCACCGCTTGATGATTTTTTGGGCCGCCTCGGTGCCTATGAGCTGGCAGGCCGCGTCAAAATTGGCCAGCGCGCTGTAGGCAAGGGTTGCCGCCTCCGGCGCGATGTAGACATCGGTGACGCCGTAGGTTTGCATAATATATTTTTGATATTGGGCAGTGCTGACCGGCTTCACCGCCTGGCCCTGGGCAAAAGCGGAAACCGGGCAGCAAACGGCGGCTGCCACACCCAAAACAATACACAGCAACCGTTGCAAAGTCTGCTTCATTTTTGACATCCTTCCCCCACTGCTGTACTTTTAATGCCAGTATAACAAATTTTTCTACAAATGCCAAATGTCCCGGGCGTAATCCCCAACCGCCCGGTCGGCGCAAAATATCCCTGACCCGGCAATATTGCAAAGGGACATCCGCTGCCAGTCGTAAACATTGTGGTACAGCGCCGAGGCTTTTGCCTGCGCTTCCCGATAGGCGGCAAAATCCGCAAGGGCCATGTAATAGTCGGTCTTTTGGAAACAGCTCAGCACGGTCCCAAAATCCTGGAAGGCGGGACAATGGGCCAAGAAGTCCACCGCCTCCCGCACCACCGGATCCTGCGCGTACACTTCGCCGGGGTTATAGTGAGGCTGGCGGGCCTTCACTTCATCGGCGCGCATGCCGAAGATGAACATATTTTCCTGCCCGGCGGCGTCGGCAATTTCCACGTTGGCCCCGTCCATCGTACCCAGGGTGATGGCGCCGTTCAGCATTAACTTCATATTGCCGGTGCCTGACGCTTCGGTGGAAGCCAGGGAAATCTGCTCGGAGATTTCGCTGGCGGGCATCAGCCATTCCGACAGAGTAACGTTGTACTCTTCCAAAAACACAACTTTCAGCTTTTCCGCAACGGCCGGGTCGTTGTCAATCATCCGCCCCAGCGCCAAAATAAACCGGATAATCTCTTTGGCCAGCACATATCCTGGGGCGGCCTTGGCCCCGAAGATATATGTTTTGGGTGCAAATGGCGCGCCCGGGTTGTTTTTCAGGTAAAGGTAGGACGAAAGAATATGCAGCGCGTTCATATGCTGGCGCTTATATTCATGCAGCCGTTTGACCTGCACGTCAAAAATGGAAAAGGGGTTAATGCTTACGCCCGTTTTCTCCTTCAAAAAGTTGGCAAAGCTCTCTTTGTTGCGCGCCTTCACTTTGGCCAGCGCCTCCAGCACGTCGTGCCGGTCGGCAAACGCCCCCAACTTTCCAATCTGGGCAAAATCTGTTTTATATTCTTCCCCAATCAGCTGGGTGATCAAGTCGGCCAGCCCGGGGTTGCTTTGCAAAAGCCACCGGCGGGAGGCGATGCCGTTTGTGACGTTGGTGAATTTATCCGGCGTCAGCTTGTAATAGCCGTGGAACAGCTGATCTTTGATGATTTGGGAATGAAGCTTGGAAACGCCGTTGACTTTGTGGGAGGCGATAACGCATAAATTGGCCATACGAATATAGCCGTTTTGGAAGATGGCCAGCCGGGCAATTTCTTCGGGGTCGACGCCCTCTTTGGCAAGGGCGCTGGTAAACCGCTCGTCAATTTCCACAATAATCTGATAAATGCGGGGCAGCAATTGCCGAAAAAGCCCCACGTCCCAGCACTCCAGCGCTTCGCTCATCACCGTGTGGTTGGTATATGCAAAAGTTTTGGTCACCAGCGCCCAGGCGCTGTCCCAGTTATAGCCGCACTCGTCCAGCAACAGGCGCATCAGCTCGGCAATGGCCAGCGTGGGATGGGTGTCGTTGATATGCACGGCGTTTTGCTCCGCAAAGTTTTCCAGTGTGCTGTAGGTAAGCATATGCTGCCGGATGATGTCCGACATGGCCGCCGCCGCCAAAAAGTATTGCTGGCGCAGCCGCAGCTGCTTGCCTTCGAAATGGTTGTCGTTGGGGTACAGCACTTTGCTGATCGTCTCCGAAAGGGTGTTGTGTCCAAAGGCGCCTAAATAATCGCCGTTGTTGAATTTCTCCATGTCAATGCCGGGGCTTTTGGCCTGCCAAAGCCGCAGCACACTCACCCCGTCGCTGTTGTAGCCGGGGATATATAAATTATAGGGCACCGCCAATACCGTTTCGCTGTCGTGGTAGTCCACATCGTGGTAGTGGCCGTCCCAGGTTTCGCTCAAATTGCCACCAAAGCGCACCGACACGGCCTGCTCCGGCACAATATCCAACCAGACATCTCCGCCCGGCAGCCAGTAATCGGGCAGTTCGCTTTGCCCCTCTGCCCCAAGCTTTTGCCGAAAGATGCCGTATTCATAAAGGATACAGTGTCCCCCCGCCGGCAGGCTTTGGGTGGCCAGCGCGTCCAGATAACAGGCCGCCAATCGGCCCAGTCCCCCATTGCCAAGGCCGGGGTCGGGCTCGTATTGAAACAAGTTGTCAAGCTTAACGCCATAACCCGCCAGCACGCTACGGGCTACGTTGGTCAGCTGCAAGTTGAAAAGTGCGTTGCGTAAATTTTTGCCCAGCAAAAATTCCATGCTCAGGTAATGCACCCGTTTGCGCCCCTTGTTCACGGTATCGGCGACAAAAATACGGCGCTTTTCTTCCAGGTAACTCCGCACTGTCAAAGCGCAGGCTTTGTAAAACTGCTCATCCGACGCCTGGGAAGGCGAAGTCTCCATCTGGAAGCAAAACTGCGCCTCCAGCTTTTTTTGAAAGTCTTCCCGGGTAATATTCATACACATTCCGTCCCCTACTTCACCAGTTTTCAATTAGGCCAAGGCGCCTTTATTTTTGACAGCCCTTAACGATAATAACAAGCATTTATTTTACCATAAAAGGTATTTTTGAGCAACCGTTGCCCCTTTGTGGATCTCCTACAAGAAAAAGCTTCCAATTCCCCTTTATTATAACAAAATAATGTTGTATAATAAGACACAGAGATGGTAAGATGAATATAGAAGACAAGACAAATGGTTTCTGGGGGAGGCAGTGACAGATGCAGGAATCTGGTAAATACCGGGTGCATGTGTGTGGCAATACCTACACCATCGCCAGCACCGAGTCCGAAACGTACATCCGCGAGCTGGAGGGCCAGCTCAACAGCCAAATTGAAGAATTGATGACGCGGCGCCAAGGCATTTCCGTCAACGACGCGCTGGTGCTGATTGCCTTAAATTTGTTGGACAGCCTGCAAAAAAGCGAGGCGGCGGCCGACCACCTGCGCAACCAATTGTCCGAATACCTGGAGGACGCGGCCCGTGCCCGAATGCAGGTGGACGAGGCCAAACGGCAAATCGAGCATCTTTCCAAAGAATTAACCATCCGCAGCCAGCAGGTGGAAACCATGTTGATGGAGTAAAACGGCACCCGCAAGGAGAATGAAATATGCCCATGGAAATATTGGCGCCCGCCGGCAGCCGGGAAGCCCTTGTGGCGGCTGTCCGTTGCGGCGCCGATGCTGTTTATTTGGGCGTGGGCGATTTTAACGCCCGCCGGGGCGCCCAAAATTTCGCAGAGGACGAGCTGAAGGACCTCTGCGCTTTTTGTCATGTCCGGGGGGTTAAAGTCTACCTCACTCTCAATACGCTGCTGGGGGACGCCGAGCTGCCCCGGGCCGGGGCGGTGGTGGAACAAGCGGCCGCCGCCGGGGTGGACGCTTTTATCATTCAGGATTTGGGCTTGTGGGCGCAGCTTGGTCAAACCTGCCCCGACATGCCCCTTCACGCGTCCACCCAAATGGCGGTACATAATCTGGCGGGGGTCCGGCAGCTGGAGAAAATGGGCTTTACCCGCTGTGTGCTGGCCCGGGAGTTAAGCGGGGAAGAAATTGCCGCGATTGCCGGCCATACTTCCATGGAGCTGGAGGTGTTTGTTCACGGCGCGTTGTGCTTTTCCCTTTCCGGCGGCTGTTATTTAAGCGGCATGCTGGGGGGGCGCAGCGGCAACCGGGGCCTTTGCGCCCAGCCCTGCCGCCTGCCCTTTGCCTGCGCCGGCGCGGCCAAAAACCACGCCAATGCCCACAGCCTCTCTTTAAAAGATATGTCATATATTCCCCGGTTGCCACAGCTGGAAAGCCTGGGCATTGCTTCCGCCAAAATCGAAGGGCGAATGAAACGCCCGGAATATGTGGCGGCGGCGGTGACTGGCTGCCGGGCGTCTCTGCGGGGCGAAACCCCCGACATGGCCGCCCTGGAGGCGGTTTTCTCCCGGGGCGGTTTTACCGACGGTTACTGGACAGGCCGGCGCGGCCCCGCCATGTTCGGCACCCGGGGCAAAGAGGATGTGCTGGCCACAAGTGGTGTGCTGGCAGCGCTGGAACAGCTTTACAAAGACGAACCCCAGCGGATCCCGGTGGATTTTGCCCTCACCCTTGGGCCGAATGCCCCCGTCCGCTTAACGGTGTCGGATGACGACGGCCATAGGGCCGAGGTGATGGGCGACATCCCCGAAACAGCCCAAAACCGCCCCACTGATGCGGAATTGGCCGCCCGTTCCCTGCAAAAAACCGGCGGCACCCCTTACAAAGTGCGTCACCTCCGTTGCGACATTGCCCCCGGCCTCATGCTGCCCGTCTCCAAACTCAATGCCCTGCGCGCCGCTGCCCTTGCCGCCCTGGAAACAGCCCGCGCCGCCGGCCATACTAAAATATATGCTGCTTGGCCGGCCCCAAAGCCTCCGCAAAAATCCGCACTGCCCAAAGCCGCGGCACCCCGCGTCCGGGTCCAGTTTGCCCTTTGGCCGCCGGAGGGGGAAAAAACGCCTGCGGAACTGCCGGAGGCCCTATTAACCGCTGCCGATGAATGGGTGCTCCCGGCCGATGTTTGGCTGCAAAATCCCCGGTGGGCGGCCGCCTGCGGGGAAAAAACGGCCATCGCCTCTCTGCCCCCCGCCCTCTTTGGCGCGGAGCAGAACACGGCGCGCGACCAACTGCTGGCTCTCCAGGCAATCGGCGTCAATCGGCTGCTGGCGGGCAACCTGGGCACCGTTGAGCTGGGCCGTTCGTTGGGATTCGCCCTTCACGGTGACTACGGCCTCAACATCCTCAATACAGCCGCTTTGGCTGTGGCCAAAGAGCCCCTGTGCCTTTGCGACGCCACCCTTTCTTTCGAGCTGCACAGCGGCAATTTTGCCGCCATGTCCGCCGGGCCTTTGCCTGTCGGCGCCATTGTCTATGGCCGCCTGCCCCTGATGACCGTTCGCAACTGCCCGTTAAAGGGCGAAAGTTGCGGGAACTGTCCCGGCCATGGGGCTGTCACCGACCGCCTGGGGGAACGCTTTCCCGTCGCATGCTTTGACCGCCGGATCAGCCAGCTGTACAACAGCCGCGTTCTTTACCTGGGTGACAAACCGGATTTGATGAAAAATTTGGACTTTGTGACATTCTATTATACGGGTGAATCCCTCCGCCGCTGTGGCGAAATAGTAAAACTTTACGCCGCGTCGGCCCCCGCGGCCGATTTGCAGGAACCTTTTACCCGCGGCCTTTACCAGCGCAAGTTGTCATAAAAGTCATGGGAACGCAAACACTACATGGATATCACAATCGTTGGCAATCATTGCTTTTATACAATAAAAATGATAGAATAACTCTGTATTCGTTGTGATATCATCACCATGCGCCCCTGCCAAGGGGGCCCTTGACAACGGGAAAAGTGCCTGGAGGGACAGATGAAAGCATTAAAAGTTTTGCCGTTTATTTTGGACGGCACCGGTGTGGCCATTATTGTAATATCATTTTTGACCAATAATATGGTGGCGCCCTGGTTTGCCATCGGCCTTGGATTTATGCTTGTTTCCACCCTCGTTTCTCTCATGGTGGCCCGCTGGGAACACAAGTCCCTCAAATGGGAACTGGCGGTCATTGTGCTGTTGGCCATTGCCATGAGCGTCAGCTTGTATACATACTTTTTGCGTTAAGAGTATAATTTAAAACATTAAGTTAGGTGTAATCATGCAGTTTAAAGACCTGGGGATCATTGACCCCATTTTAAAAGCCCTTGAGGATCAGGGGTACAAAAGCCCGTCCCCCATTCAGGAAAAAGCCATTCCTCCCGTTATTGCAGGCCGCGACCTGTTGGGCTGTGCCCAAACCGGCACCGGCAAAACCGCCGCTTTCGCCATTCCCATTATCCAGCATTTTCACACCACGCCGGCTCAGCTGGACCCAAGGGGCCGCCGCCCCATCCGGGCGCTGGTGCTTACCCCCACCCGGGAATTGGCCATTCAAATTGGCGACAGTTTTAAAGCTTACGGCCGCTACGCCAAAGTTCGCTACACCACCATCTTTGGCGGCGTGGGCCAGGCACCCCAGGTGGAAAACCTGCGCCGCGGCGTCGATGTGCTGGTGGCCACGCCCGGTCGGCTTTTGGATTTGATGAATCAGGGCTTTGTGGATATAAGCCGCCTGGAAATATTCGTGCTGGACGAAGCCGACCGTATGCTGGATATGGGCTTTATCCACGATGTCAAAAAAGTCATTGCGGTGCTGCCCAAAACGCGCCAAACCCTTTTGTTTTCCGCCACCATGCCCCCCGAAATCGCTCACTTGGTGGATACTATTTTAAACGATCCGGTCAAGGTGGCGGTCGCCCCTGTTTCCTCCACGGTGGACGCCATTCGCCAGCATTTATTCTATGTGGATAGAGTGAACAAGCCTCGCCTGTTGGCCGCCATTTTAAAGCAGGAAAGTGTTCGCTCCGCACTGGTGTTTACCCGCACCAAGCACGGCGCCGACAAAGTGGTGCGCGAACTGGGCCACCAGCAGATTCACGCCAAGTCTATCCATGGCAACAAGTCCCAGTCCGCCCGGCAGGAGGCGCTGGGTCAATTCAAGCGGGGAGATATTCAGGTGTTGGTGGCCACCGACATCGCCGCTCGGGGCATTGACATTGCCGAATTGTCCCACGTCATCAACTACGACCTGCCCAATGTGCCCGAGACTTATGTTCATCGCATCGGCCGCACCGGCCGGGCGGGTCTTTCCGGCACGGCGCTGTCCTTCTGCGACATTGACGAAAAACCTTTTTTGGCCGACATTGAAAAATTAATCGGCAAAAAAGTGGAAGAAATACAAGGCCACCCCTTTCCCATGGTGAATTTGACCCCCGCCCCCAAAGGCGGCGGCCAAACCCGCGGCGCAGGCCCCCGCCGTAACCCCGCGTCAAACGGGCATGCGGCCCCGAATCATAATCGGCACCAAGGTTCGGCCCAAAGCGCTAAAGGCGGCCGGCCCCATGTTGCAAAGGAGTCGCCTTCCCCTGCCCCCGGCCACCAGGGCCGCGCCCAGAACCAGCAGCGCCAGGCTGCTTCGCAAGGTGCCCATCCGCCCCACGCCCGCCCGGTTCCGAAACACGCCGCCCCTTCTTCCGCCACTGGGCCCCAGCGGCAAACAGCCGAAGGCTACCAGCGCCCCCATGGGGACGAAAGCGGACGTCCGCCCCACCGCCACAACGGCGCACAGGGGCCAAAAGGCCCAAGCCGGCCTTTTCACCGTCACCGCAAAGCTCCCAAAAAACCCACTCTCCGCGAATTAACGGAGTAAGGAGACACGCCCATGAAACTGGCGTCCTGGAATGTAAACGGCCTGCGTGCCTGCTTGAACAAAGGCTTTTTGGATGTATTGCGGCAAATTGATGCCGATGTATTCTGTCTTCAAGAGACGAAAATGGAAAAAGGCCAGGCGGAAATCGATTTAAGCGGATACGACGAATATTGGAACAGCGCCGAGAAAAAGGGCTACGCCGGCACGGCAGTCTTCACCCGTATTCCGCCCCTTTCGGTTTCCTGCGGCATTGGCATCCCTGCCCACGACAGCGAAGGCCGGGTCATCACCCTGGAGTTTCCGGGTTGCTACCTTGTCAATGTCTATACCCCCAATTCCCAGCGGGAACTGGCCCGCCTGGGGTACCGCATGGAGTGGGAGGATGCCTTCAAAGCTTATCTCCTTCGGCTGGACAGTTGTAAACCGGTCATTGTCTGCGGCGACCTGAATGTGGCCCACCAGGAAATCGACATCAAAAACGCCAAATCCAACCGCCGCAATGCCGGCTTTACCGACGAAGAGCGGGCCAAAATGACAGCCCTGTTGGCGGCCGGTTTTGTGGATACTTACCGTAGCCGCAACCCCGACAAAACCGACGCATACACATGGTGGTCTTACATGCCCGGCGTGCGGGAGAAAAATGTAGGCTGGCGCATCGATTACTTTTTGGTCTCCGCCCGGGTGCAGGGCCAAATTGCCGACGCCATGATCTATGCGGACTGTTTTGGCAGCGACCACTGTCCTGTGGGGCTTGCCATTGACATAGAATAAAAACACAACCAAGACCAGCAAATGCAGACGGACATCGAAATCCCCCCAATACTTGCCATTGCAGCATCTGAAGAAAGAGACGCAGATTTCATTGGACTAAAGTGGGGTAATTGATATGCAGCTGCAAATCATACGTTTCATCCAAAGCTTTGCCACCCCTTGGCTGGATCAAGTGATGATTGTCATTACCTGGTTTGGACAGGAAATGATCATCGCGGCCATTTTGGCCTTTGTTTATTGGTCGTTGGACAAACGGCTGGGCCGTTTGGCGGCCATCTCCGCCTTTACCGGCACCGTGCTCAACTGTGGGCTCAAAGGCGTTTTTATGGTGCCCCGCCCTATTGGCACGCCCGGCGTGCGTACATTGTACGAGTCCACGGCCGGCGGCTACTCTTTTCCCAGCGGCCACACCCAAACGGCGGCTTCGGCCTATTTTGCCCTGGTTCGTCCCAACCAAAATTACGGCTATTTAACGGCGGGCCTGCTGTGCGTGTTGGTGGGGTTGTCCCGGCTATATCTGGGGGTTCACTGGCCATTGGATGTAGTAGTGGGTTTGTCGCTGGGCTTTTTTGTGGCCATCGGCTATACATATCTCTATGACAGCATTGGCAGCCTGGCTTTCTTATTTGGCATTGTGGGTGCTGTGTTGGCCGTGTTCTTTCTGCTTCCCTTTCCTGTTTCCGACGATTTTTACAAAGCATTCGGCGGTTTTGTGGGTGTTGCCCTCGGTTGCCTTTTTGAAGAACGCTTTGTCGACTTCACCGTTAAGCGCGGCTTCTTTCGGGGCGCCATTCGCTGGGTGCTGGGGCTTGCGATGGTATACTTTTTGCGCTTGGGTTTTTCAATGGTCATGCCTGCCGGCCATTTATTCTATATGGCCGAATATGGCGCTGCCACCTTTTTTCTTATGGGGCTCTATCCTCTCATTTTCAAACACATCCGCCTATAGACATGTTACCCGCCGCAAAACTTGTCCGCCCACCATCTGGTAAGTAGTTGGCCTGTTCTGATAGATCCTAATCACGATCCACCCGCTTTATAAACGGGTGGATTTTCCGTACTGGGCGTAGCCCTGGCTGGCCAACCTCCCTAAATGGAAATCATACAATTACGATCACGGTCTAGCAGCTGCGCAAAGCGATTTCCACTTTCTTCATCACCGTTCACACCCCAGCACAGACCCGCCACCATCCTCCCCATAGCCCAAGCGTTTCCTGCGCACCCATACCCCCGCCCTTAGGATGGGGGTTGGGGAAACCATGTGGTTTCCCCGAAGAATGTTTTTGC
This sequence comes from Oscillospiraceae bacterium, assembly GCA_031551485.1. Lineage (GTDB taxonomy): Bacteria > Bacillota > Clostridia > Oscillospirales > Ruminococcaceae > JAVBNO01. The sequence continues at coordinate 10,130 of JAVBNO010000032.1, read as the reverse complement.
ATACTTTTTGCGCCAAAAAGTATGGGCCGGTCGCGGCCCGAGCGACAGGCTGTATCCCTGCCGGAGCAGCTGCACGTCTGCTTCAATCCTATATTGATATCGGTATCAGCCCTTTTTTCTTCTGCACCCTTAGCTCAGGTCCAAAACCGTTTCCCCGATAGCCCCAAGCGTTTTCTGTACACCTATTCCCTCGCCCTAAGGATGGGGGGTGGGGAAACCATGTGGGTTCCCCAAAAAATGTTTTTGCATACTTTTTGCGTCAAACAGTATGGGCCGGTCGCGGCCCGAGCGACATGCGATATCCTTGCCGGAGCGGCTGCACGTCTGCTGCACTGCTATTTGATATCGATACCAACGCATTTTGTGTCAAAAGTATGGGCCGGTCGCGGCCCGAGCGACAGGCAATATGCCTGCCGGAGCAGCTGCACGTCTACAGTATTTTGATTTGACATTAGTACTCATCTTTTTTGCTTCATCGCAAAAGCGCCACAGCCCCCCGCGTCTGACACATGGTTCCCGAGACAAAAAAGCCCGGCTTCTTTGCGAAAGCCGGGCTTGCCATTTTAACAGTGCCGATACGTGACGCTTTAACCCAGAAACTGGACGGACAAAGCGGTGCTGATGGTGTTGGCCAGCACTCCGGCCACAGTGGTTTCACTTTGCGGCCCCACATTGCGCACCGTAAGGGTGGCGGGCGCAGTGGCAACCGTCACAAATACACCGCCGTTCAGGGTGTCGGAACCGTCCAGTACGGTATATCGGCTGCCTATTACCTCAACGCCGTCCAGGAAGAGGGCAAAGGTGGCATTGGCCCGCTCGGTCAACAGGTAAAAGTTAACCCGGTAACTGCCGCCGACCAGCAAGTTAACGGTACCCGGCGCAGAAAACGAGGAAGTGGTATTGCCCGGGGTGCCAATGGCGCCCTGGTCATAGGTTACAATGCCGCCCGGTGCAACCGTTTGGGCAGCGTAGTCAAAGGCATACAGCATCTCGCCCACCGCGCTGGGTGGTCCTGCCGGCCCTTGCGGCCCTTGCGGCCCCTGCGGTCCTGTCAATCCCTGTGGTCCTGTGGGCCCTTGGGGTCCGATGGCGCCGGTCGCACCCTGCGGCCCCTGCGGCCCGATAGCGCCGGTTGTACCGGTTGCGCCCTGGGGCCCTTGCGGCCCAATAGCGCCTGTGGCGCCGGTCGCGCCCTGGGGCCCTTGCGGCCCGGTGGCACCTGTTGCACCTGTCGGCCCGGCAGGCCCCTGTGGGCCTATCGGCCCCCGTGGACCCCGTGGCCCGCGGCAGCAGCAGCCGCCATGGCAGCCGTGATCACAGCCGCCCCAGTCGGCGTCAAAAAAATCGGTATCAAATTGTTGATTCATGTTAGCCATTCACATACTCCTTCTGACAAAAAATGCCCTCCCAAAAAGCTGCTCAACAATCCGGGGTGGCAAAGAGATGTCATTACAGTATATTCCCCCCTGCAAAAGGGAGTGAACGGCCCCGCCGCCCCAATGTCTGGCTCCAATCGACCGGCGCGCCGCGCCAATTTGTGGTATAATAAGGACGAAAAACCCCACTTTACCAAAAGGAGGCCGCCTTTCAATGGACAGCAAATGGCATATGCCCCTGCCCCCTCAGGTCAAAACCTGCCTGCACCTGCTCCGCCAGGCGGCCTGCGAGGGTTATGCGGTGGGCGGCTGCGTACGGGATGCCCTGATGAACCAAACGCCCAAAGATTTCGACATTGCCACCAATGCGCTGCCGGCGCAGGTGGCCGAACTGTTCGCCGGGTATAAAGTGGTGGAGACCGGCTTAAAGCACGGCACCGTCACCGTTTTCATTGACCACATGCCGCTGGAAATCACCACTTTCCGCATCGATGGCGACTATATTGGAAACCGCCGCCCCCGGTCGGTTCGCTTTACCCGTTCCCTGAACGAAGATTTGGCCCGCCGCGACTTCACCGTCAACGCCATGGCCTATTCTCCCCTCACCGGCCTTGTCGATCCTTATGACGGCCGGGCGGATATCAAAGGCCAAGTCATCCGCTGCGTGGGCGAACCCGACCGCCGTTTTGGCGAAGACGCCCTGCGCATTTTACGGGGACTGCGTTTTGCCGCCCGTCTGGGCTTTTGTATTGAAAGCGCTACCGCCCAAAGCATGGAGAAAAACCGTGAACTCTTGCGTAACATTGCCAAAGAGCGCATTGCCGCCGAGCTGCTTGCCATTTTATCCGGCCCCGGCCCCGGCGATATTTTGCAGCGCTATCTGCCTATCTTCGCCGTGTTTCTGCCCGATCTGGCCGCCATGGAGGACTTTACCCAAAACAACCCCTACCATTGCTACGATGTCTTGCGTCACACCTGCGCCGTTGTCGACAACATTCCGCCGCTGCCCCACCTGCGGCTGGCGGCCCTCTTTCACGACATTGGCAAACCCCGCACCCGCACCCGGGACGCACAGGGCGTTGTCCATTTTTACGGCCACGCCGCCCACAGCGAGCGCATTGCCCGCCGTTTGATGCGCAGCCTCAAGCTGGACAATTTTACGGTGGACAGGGTATGCACCCTGGTCCGTTACCATGACCTTGCCGTTGCCCCCAATCCCAAAGCCGTCCGCAAATGGTTGCATCAACTGGGCGAGCCGGTGCTGCGGGAGATTCTGCTGCTGCGCCGGTCCGATCTGCTGGGCCAGTCCCCCCTGCACCGGGAAGAACGTCTGGCGGAAATCACGGCGGTCGAGGCGGTTATCGACGAGCTGCTGCGCCAGGGCAGCTGCTTTGCCCTCAAGGATTTGGCGGTGAAAGGCAAAGATTTAATGGAGGCGGGTCTGCCCCCCGGCCCCAGTTTGGGGGCCGTGCTGGACGCCCTTTTGCGGGCAGTCATGGAGGATCGTCTCCCCAACGCCCGCGAGGCGCTTTTAAGCGCCGCCCAGACGCTGTCCGAAAACCCCGCCGTACTGGGGGGAGAAGTGACCCCCCACTATGTCTATATGCTGCGCTGCGCTGACAACAGCCTCTATACCGGTTGGACCAACGACCTTGCCAAACGGCTGGCCGCCCACAACGCTGGCAAAGGCGCCAAATACACCAAAAGCCGAATGCCGGTAAAACTGGTGTACAGCGAGGAGCACCCCGACAAATCCGCCGCCTTGCGCAGGGAACACGCCTTAAAACAATTGACCAAGGCCCAAAAGGAAGCCTTGGTTGCCACCCCCCCAAAAGCCCGTTAAAGCGCTTGTTTCATCCATACAAAAGCCGGCGGCAGATAAAGCCATCTGCCGCCGGCCGATTGATCGGTCTGTTTATTTGCCGTTGTCCTTCAGTCGGATGTAAGTGTGCTTGATGGTGGGATTGGCAGTGTTGCGCTGTGTAATTTCAAATCCACCCAGCATTTTAATAAAACCGGTCAACTTTGCCTGGCCGTAGTTGCGGGTGTCAAAATCCGGATAACGCTTGCCCAGAAGGTTGCCCACCACCCCCAAAAAGGCCCAGCCCTCGTCGTCTGAAATTTCCGCCACAATGCTTTGTACGGTCTTTTTAATTTCCTGCTCGCTGGTAATCCCCTGCTTGCTGACCGCCGGGTGCCCCGACTTGGCTTCGGCGGGGGGCTCCTGGGCCAGCACGTCCAGGTACTTGAACACTTCACAGGCCGAGATAAACGGTTTGGGAGTTTTTCGCTCCCCCATGCCGATAACAGAAGTACCTGCCTCCCGCAGCCGGGCGGCCAGCCGGGTGAAGTCGCTGTCGCTGGACACAATGCAAAAACAATCCACATTGCGGGTGTATAAAATATCCATCGCGTCAATGATAAGGGCGGAGTCGGTGGCATTTTTGCCGGTGGTATAGCTGTACTGCTGAATGGGCGTGATAGAATAATCCAGCAGTACCTTTTTCCACGAGCCCATCTGCGGGCCTGTCCAATCGCCGTAAATGCGCTTGTAGGTGGGCGTGCCGTATTTGGAAAGTTCGTCGAAAATATGGGCGATATATTTGTCCGACACATTGTCGGCGTCAATCAGCACGGCGATGCGCGTGGATTTGTCCGGCATATTATCGCTGTCGGAAAGCAAGACGATATGTTGATCCTGGTTCATAATCTTCTCCTTATTATATCAATCAGGCTGGTATGGTGAAAGCAGTTTTACTGTTTTACAAATTGTACCACGCCGCAGGCCAAAAAGCAAAACCATTCCGACCCGCCCAAGGACGGCAAACAGGTTGACAAACGCTCTTGTACTTGCCCGGCAATCTTGCTATACTAATGCATACCCCCTCTTCGCCTAAAAATAACTGCTTTACGATAGATAGGAGTGTATCCATGAACCCATTCGCCATTGCCGCCATTGCCAGTGCAGTTGTCGGCTACCTGCTGGGCAGCCTGAGCTTTGCCGTCATCATCTCCCGCCTGTGGATGAAGGATGATGTGCGCAATCATGGCAGCGGCAACGCGGGCATGACCAATATACTGCGCACCTACGGCAAAGGCCCTGCCATTTTGTGCACCATAGGCGATTTTTCAAAAGGCCTGCTGGCGGTGCTCATTGCCCGGTGGCTGTTCGCCTACTTCGGCGTCACGCTCATGGACGGCGGCTATGTCGGCGGTCTTTTTGCCCTGTTGGGCCACCTGTTCCCCCTTTACTTTGGTTTCAAGGGTGGCAAAGGGGTGCTCACATCGGCGGGCATCGTCCTCATCCTCAACCCTGTGGTGGTCGCCTTTTTGGTCATCCCCGCCCTCATCATCATCTTTCTGACCCGCATTGTGTCGGTGGGTTCCCTGTTGGCGGCGATTGCCTACCCTGTCGTCACCTGGCTGGTAGATACCTGGCAGGGCAAGCCCCCCCTCTATGATACCTTATTCGCCGTCCTCATCGGCGGTATTGTGGTGTTCATGCACCGCGGCAACATCAAACGGCTGTTAAACGGCACCGAAAACCGTTTCGGCCAAAAGAAAAAATAAGGAACCCCTCCTATGAAACAATATTTGTCCGCCTTTGGCGATAAAGAATTTCGCACCACCCTGGTCGCCATCACCGTTCCGGTGGCGCTGCAAAATGTGGTCATCTACGGCATTAATCTGGTCGACACCATCATCGTGGGCCGCCTGGGTGAAATCCCCTTGTCCGCCGCGGCCATTGCCAACCAGCTGTTTTTTATCTTTTCCGTGTTGTGCTTTGGCATTGTCAGCGGTGCCAACGTGCTCATCGCCCAATATTGGGGCAAGCGGGACGTCCACGCCATCAAGCAGGTGCTGGCCATTATGTATCGGGCGGTAACGGCCGTCTCCCTGGTGTTTTTTGCGCTGGCGCTGTTTTGCCCCCGGTTCGTCATGGGTCTTTTCTCCCCCGATACCGCTGTCATCGCCCAGGGGGTTCTCTATTTGCGCATTGTGGGCTGGTCTTACCTGCCCACTGCCATTGTCATGGGCACCTCTCTGGTTCTTCGTTCGGTGGGTACCGTGAATATTTTCCTGCTGACCTCCTGCCTTTCTCTGGTGCTGAACGCCGTGCTCAGCAGCATTTTGGTTTTTGGCCTTTGGGGCGCCCCCAAAATGGGCATTGCCGGCGCGGCGGTGGGGACGGTGGTCACCCGGGTGGTGGAGCTTCTTGCCGCGGTCCTATTCGTGTGGCGCTACGAAGACAAGCTGTATGTCCGCCTCCATGATTTAAAGGAAGTCTCCCGCCCTATGCTGCGGGATTTTGTGGCCCATGCGGCCCCGGTGGCCTGCAACGAACTGCTGTGGGCTTCCGGCGCGGCGGTGGTTATGGCGATCATCGGTCACATCGGCACCGATTTTGTCGCCGCCAACACCATTTGTGCCATTATGAACCAAATGGCGTCAGTCTTCATTTACGGCGTTTCTTCGGCGGCGGGCGCCATCATCGGCAACACCATTGGCGCGGGGCAGTACGAGCTGGCCCGGCAGCGGTCCTGGGCGCTGGTGCTGGTGGGGGTTATCTGCGGGCTGCTGGGCGGCGGTCTCATCTTCGTCAGCCGGGGCTGGGTGCTGCGGTTTTACAATCTTTCTGCCTCTACCTACGCGCTGGCCATGGACATTGCCGCCATCCTTGCGGTGGTAACTGTCTTCATCGCCTTCTCGTTTGTGTCCATGATCGGTGTGTTGCGGGGCGGTGGCGACAGCCGCTTTGTTTTGATCTGCGATGTAATTTTCCTCTGGCTGGTGGCCATTCCCCTTGGCGCCTATGCGGGCTTTGTGCTGGGGTGGGCGCCTGCCCTTGTCTATAGTTTGCTGCGCAGCGATGAACTGATTAAAACCGTTGCCGCGTTTTTCCGGTTGGCGGGCGGCAAATGGGTAAAAGACGTAACCCGATAAAAACAAAGATATGGCGGTGAGCAACAATGGCAAATGTAATGATTTTTGGTTCCGGCGGGTTTGGCTGCGCGCTGGCGGCCCACTGCAACGCCCTTGGTTACCCGGTAACCCTGTGGACCCCTTTTGCAGCCGAAGCCGATGCCCTGCGGGAAACCCGCGAGTCCCCCAAGCTGTTGCCGGGGGTGAAACTGGCCCCGGCCATTGCGGTGACCACCGATGCCGCCGCGGTCCAAGAGGCCGATTTGGTCATTTTGGCTACCCCCTCCTTTGCCATTGCGCAAACCTGTCAAACCTTCGCCCCCTTCCTTCAAAAAGAGGCGGTTGTCACCTGTGTGGCCAAAGGGCTTGACCCCGATACCCTCCGGCGGCTGGATGAGGTGATCACCGACGAACTGCCTCATCACCCCTGCGTCATTTTATCCGGCCCTTCCCACGCCGAGGAGGTGGCCAAAGGGGTGCCCACCACCGTGGTGGTTGCGTCCCCAAATCGCGCCGCCGCCGAATATGTACAGGACCAGTTGATGTCCCCCACCCTGCGCCTCTATGTCAACGATGATGTTATCGGTGTCGAATTGGGCGGCGCCCTTAAAAATGTCATCGCCCTGGCAGCCGGCATCTGCGACGGTTTGGAGCTGGGGGACAATACGAAAGCGGCCCTGATGACCCGGGGTATTACCGAAATTGCCCGGCTGGGCCAAAAGATGGGCGCCCATGCCGATACGTTTGCCGGATTGGCGGGCATTGGCGACCTCATTGTCACCTGCACTTCCATGCACTCCCGCAACCGCCGGGCAGGCATCCTTATCGGCAAAGGCACCCCAGTTGCCGAGGCGATCCGTCAAGTGGGGACGGTGGAAGGCTACGCCGCCTGCCGTTGCGCCTGGCAGCTGGCCTCCCGCGTGGGTGTCGATATGCCCATTGTCAACCAAACCTATGCGGTGTTGTTTGAGGAAAAACCCCCAAAGCAGGCCCTGCGGGATTTAATGGATCGGCCCAAGCGCCACGAATCGGAAGCGGTTTGGTTTTCCGAGCAGGGACAATAATCACGCCCATACGCTGCATGCTTCGTCCTGCAAATCCATCCAAAAGCCCTAAAAAAACCTGCCGGCGAGGCAGGTTTTTTACACTGGCGGCATCATTAGAATAAGGGAAATATTGAACAAATTATCAAGAAATCAACAAGAATCGGTATATAATTGACAAATATCGCCAAAAAACAATAAAAATGGTAAAAAAAGGATAATTATCTATTGCAATTTAAAAAAGATCATAGTATATTATTGCATACAGCAAGAAGAGAATGAGGCGGCCGCAAAGCCGCCGCGAAGGCTTTTTTACCCGCCCGGTCGTGACCGGGGGCGCGAAAAGCGAGGAGTAGGACAAATGCGTAAAGTTTTAGCCGCGGCTGCGGCGCTGTTTGTGTTGGCCGCCACATTGCCTGTGGGGCTGTTTCGCGTTTTCAGCGCCTACGCGCCGGCCAACATCATTACACATACCGATGTAGACCAAATGGAAAACTACCTGCACAACGAGCCCGATGTATTGGCCGATGTGAGCGGGATGGATTGGCTTGCGGTTTTCGCCCCCGGCCAGCAAAAAACATTCACCGCCATTAACGCCCTCCACAACGGCAACGAAACCATCTTTTCCTATCGCTGGGTTACCTCGGACGGAACACCGCCCCCCCAGCGCCAGCCCGGCGTCATATTTGCCTTTGGAATAGGCGGTGACCTGATCGATCGGCTTAATCTCCTTTCCCGCCAGGCCGCCGGCGGGTGGACAGACAATGTCTCGGCCATCATCTACCTGGGCGAGGCGGAGGATATGACCGCCGCCACGGAAGAAGAGGCCCTTGCCCTGGCCGACCAGTACATTATGACAATGAAAAACCTGCAAACCGGCTCGGCCAAAGTGGTCTTCACCACCATGCCGCTGATGCCTCCCGGCGATGAAGCCAATCGATGGCGGGATCTATACAACGAGAAAGTTCGCAATTATTGTCGTACTACTGGCGACTGTTTATTGGATATAGCCGATATCCAAAGCCATGACCATAGCGGCAGCGCGGTTTGGGATACATTTGATGACAAAGATCAAACATACGCCGGCCCTGCCATGGCGCCGGATTGGGATATGAAAGGTGACGGCGGCATGAACGGTACCGGGAATCTGCGGTTGGCGGAATGCTGGTATGCGGCAGCCGCCGCTGTCATGACCCACCGTTTCCCCGCCCAGCGCAATGACTTTTTCATCCTCGACGCCGCTGATGAGGAGAGCAGCTCCGAGGTCTCCAACAGCTCCGAGGTCTCCAACAGTTCCGAAGTCTCCAGCAGCTCCGAAGTCTCCAGCAGTTCCGAAGTTTCCAGCAGTTCCGAGGTCTCCAGCAGCTCCGAAGCTTCCAGCAGCTCCGAAGTCTCCAGCAGTTCTCAGGCCTCCGGCAGTTCCGAAGTCTCCAGCAGTTCTCAGGCTTCCAGCAGTTCCGAGGGCTCCAGCAGCTCTCAGGCTTCCAGCAGCTCCGAGGCCTCCAGCAGCTCCGAAGCTTCCAGCAGTTCTCAGGCTTCCAGCAGCTCTCAGGCCTCCAGCAGTTCTCAGGCTTCCAGCAGCTCTCAGGCTTCCAGCAGTTCTCGGGCCTCCAGCAGCTCTCATGTTCCCATCAGCGCCCCGTCGGCCTCTTCCACCCCCCGCTCTTCCGGCAGTGGCGGTGGCACAAGGCGCCAGCCATCGACCGACCAGACGGCGCTTGTTCAAAAAATAAACGGGGCCAAAAGCGGCGATGAAATCACCATGACTACCGACGCCTTCACCCCCGTTTATACCGACGTCTTTACGGCGTTGGCCTCTCGTCCGGGGGTTTCCCTGCTTGTCAACGGCCAATCCTTTGCCTGGCGTTTCAGCGCGGGGCAAATCGATCATACAAAATTGTCCGCTCTTGCCTACCCTCTTAACATTACGGCCGGCTCTGCCTATGCCCCGGCAATACAGCAAAAAGCGGGCGAGCAAACAACGCTCCACATGTACACGGCGGCCTACACCGGCAGTTTGCCCGGCTTGGCCCAGTTGGGCTTGCAGGTGCCCATTACAAAAGGCCTGCGTGCCAATGTTTATTTATATGATACGGCCAAAGGGACGTTCAGCCTTGTGGCCGCCGGCCTGCCGGTAAACGCCAACAATGTCATCTCCTTCACCACTGCCAAATCGGGCATTTTCGTGGTCACCCGAAACACCCTTGGCCAAACCGTCGCAGCAGGCGGCGCGTCTAATCTGGCGGTCTCTTTGCCGAAACCTTCCGCCCCGTCGCCGGTTTCCGTTTCCGCCGCGGGCCCGTCCGCCGCCGAATCGGCCCAGGCCAGCTCTTCTTCCCAGGAAGAGATATCCATGCCTTTGGTGGCCGCAGGTCATCCCATCAGCCGCCCGGAACAGTCCTCTTCATCGACTGTGGAGGCAATGACGCCGGCAAGCGACAGCGGTGGGGAAAGCCAAGACCAGACGAGGGGAATTGGCGCTTTTTTCCAAAGCGTCGGTAACACCGTTGGCCGCTGGATGGAAGATACATTTGCCACGGCCGACACAACAACCATCGGCCTGTTTGCGGCCCTGGGTGTAGGCTTGGTTGCCACCCTGGCAACTGTCATCGCTCTGATCGGCAGCAGGGCCCATTTTCAAAAGATGTAAGGCGCAATTGCTAGGCGACCGGCTGTTTACACAAACAACCGGTCGCGTTTTTGTTCATATAATTTTGGAAAAATAAAAGCCAATAAAATTGTCAAAACCCAACTTAAACCACGACTCCATACCGATTCAATGGTGCTT
>JAVBNO010000040.1:0-35632 GCA_031551485.1 Oscillospiraceae bacterium | reverse complement strand
AGCTTTTTTTCGGCTACGCTTGGCCTTGGGCTTCTCTTCAACCTCTGCGGGTGCTTCCTCTGTCACTTGCGCCTCAGTGACTGTCTCATCCGCCGCTTCTGTCATCGCCTCATCCGTCGTCTCAATGTCGTCAGCTTTTTTTCGGCTGCGCTTGGCTTTGGGTTTTTCCTCGGCACCATCGATCTCTTCGACCGTGGCACCGGGCAAAGACTCGCCCTCATTCACGGTGATAAACTGGCCGCTTTCCTCTTCGCCATAAAAACCGCTTTCGGGCCGGATGTCAATTTTCCATCCGGTCAACTTGGCGGCCAGGCGGGCGTTTTGGCCTTTGTTGCCAATGGCCAGCGAGAGCTGATGATCGGGCACAATGACGCGACAGACGCGTTGACCGTCGCTGCTCAGCTGAACCTCCACCACCTTGGCGGGGGAAAGTGAGGCGGCAATGAAAGCGACAGGATCGTCGCTGTAGGGAATGACATCTATTTTCTCACCGCCCAGCTCATCGCCAATGGCGGTGACGCGGGCGCCCTTCGGGCCAATGCAGGCGCCGACCGGGTCGACGTTTTCGTCCCGGCTGGAAACCGCAATTTTTGTGCGGCTGCCCGCCTCCCGAGAGATGGATTTAATTTCCACAAGGCCGTCGAAAATTTCCGGCACCTGCATTTCGAACAGCCGTTTGACCAGGCCCGGGTGGGTGCGGGAGAGCATAAGCCGGGGGCCTTTTTCCGAGTTGGAGACGTCCACCACATAAACTTTAATGCGGTCACCCTCGTGGAGTATTTCGGTGGGCACCTGCTCATATTTGGGCAACACAGCCTCGGAATTGGCAATTTCCAATGTGGCATTGCCGCGCTTGGGGTCAAGCTTCAGCACCACGGCAGAGACAATGTCGTGCTGGCGGCTTTGATATTCCTGCAGCAAAATGCCTTTCTCCGCCTCGCGAATGCCTTGGCGGATGACATGCTTGGCAGCTTGGGCGGCAATACGCCCAAATTGTTTTGTCTCCAGGGGAATTTCCACATTGTCGCCAATTTTGGCCTTTTTATCATATTTCAGCGCTTCGGTCTTGGTCATTTCAGTGGCGTCGTTTTCCACATCCTCCACCACGGTTTTGCGCAGCGCCACGTAAAAACGCTCCGTTTCCGGATCAATTTCCACAATATTATTTTCGTTGCCCATATCCCGCCGCACTGCAATGGAGATGGCCGTTTTGATCTTTTCAACCAAGTGCTCCACCGGTACATTCCGCTCTTTTTCCAACATGTACAGCGCTTCAAAAAACTCGTGGTTCATGGGTTCTGACCTCCGTAATCGAAATCGTCATGTAATCTGACATAAGCTGTCTGGGTCTTGTCAAAGCTATATTCGCCGTCTGCAGCCGTCAGGGTAATCTGCCCTTCGGCATAGGCTGCCAGCACACCGGTGTAGTCCCGGGTCTTTTTGGGTTGGGTGGCCCGAATGAGGCGGATGTCCACCTTGTGGCCTATATATTTTTGAAAATGCCAATCTTTTTTCAGCTCCCGCTCAACGCCGGGGGAGGATACCTCCAGAAAGTAGCTTTGTTCAATGGGGTCGGCGTCGTCCAAAAGCTTGTCGACCTGGCGGGAAAAAGCTTCGCAATCGTCAATGCGCACGCCGCCCTCTTTGTCAATGAAGTAGCGCAAATACCATTCGCTGCCTTCTTTTTCAAAGCGTACATCCCAAATTTGCAGCCCCAGCGCCTGCGCCACCGGTTCGCCTATCTTGCCGGCCACCTCGGCGGTGGAGGGCCTTTTGTTACCCAAAAAATTCACCCCACAAGCATGAAAGAGCGGCTTTAACCACTCTTTCATGTCAACTCTTATTCGTACTATATGGTAATATAGCATATTTTTTGGAAAAAAGCAAGGAAAAAATGCGTTCCCAGCCAAAGCCTCGGCGCATAATGCACTTATTCTTCCATTTGTTTGCCCAAAAAAGCAGCCGCCGTTTGAATAAGCTTGGCGTCGGTTTCGGAGGCGGCGGCATCGGAGGTTTGCAAAAACATGACGCTGCCACACACATCGCCCGCCGCGATAATAGGAAACTGCACCAGGGCATAGACGTCTACGCCTTCCACCGGCTGGAGCTTTTTGCTGTCGCCGACAGAGGTATAACTGCGCCGGTTTTCCATCATTTCCTCCAAGGAGGCGGAAACCCGCCGCTCCAAAAGCTCTTTTTTAGAGATACCGGCCACCGATATTACATGGTCCCGGTCGCAAATGACCACAGGATAACCGCCGGCTTTGTTCAGCACATCGCCGTATAACGTGGCAAAAGAACCCAGCTCGCCAATCGGGGAGTATTTTTTAAAGATCACTTCGCCGTCATTATCCGTATAAATCTCCAGGGGGTCTCCCTCACGAATACGCATGGTGCGGCGTATTTCCTTCGGTATGACAACCCGGCCCAAATCGTCAATTCTGCGCACAATACCTGTGGCTTTCATATATTCATAATCCTCCAAATCAAATAAAGTGGCATGTCAAAGTGATTATGTCTATTGGGTAGTATCTGTTTGCGGGGGAGGATTTATACAAGGATTCTTTCAGGAATTGTGAAATCAGGAATTTTTCGTGAGGGAAAACAGGATCAAAATGGAAGCGAATGGATGCCGCTTATTTTTGACGCTTCGGGCAGATGAAACAGCGCGGATTGACGCCGTTTCAATTGGCCGCCGCGGGGCAAATGACCGGTGGCATTTTTCGCTTATGATTATGCCTTTGCGATGCACCAAAACATTCTTGCCGCAGCGACGCCCCATGGCCGTGTCATTATGACGGCCGCTGACTGCATTGTTGTACTCCACAGACAATTCCTTTCGAACATAAAGACAACGCCTAACCTTTCGGCTAGACGTTTTCAGTGAAACCATTTAGCCGGTGATTTCGTTGGCCCAATCAAAATCACCGGATTCTTCATAGCACTTCGGCCAATGGCTGCACCAATCAGGAACAGTCGGGTTTTCCACACGGTCAAGGCTTGGCGTATAGGGCTTAATGTCCAGCACTGGCGAGCCGTCGAGGGCGTCAATATAGGTAAGCCCGATCACCGCGTTTTTGCGGTCGACATAGGTAATTTGAACCGAGTTCAGCGCAATGGGATTGGGGCGCATTGGCGAGCGGGTCGCAAAGGTGCCCAGCAGATTTGGGCTGTGCTTATACGGTTTTGCTTCGGTCAGTACGCTTCTGTCCTTGGGGTTATCACACCCGGAAAACCACCACAATACTTGAATATGGCTAAAGCCCTCCAGCCCGGCAAGGGCAGGCGCATATGCTTTGTCCAAAACAATCCGCATTCCCTCATTGTCGGAAACAATGGTGCCCATCCTATGCAGTTGGAAATTTGCCATAAATAACATCTCCTTTTCATTATTTACGGCGCCGTAATTCCAGTATATATGAAGTTTATGATACTTCAACCCCTTTTCTATTTGCTTGTGGCCCGCGTGCTTTCTTTTTCTGCGGCCGGAGTGCGGTGCATTGCGTCCTTTTTTGTGGTATCATTAACATTAAATGGTGATAAAATGGCGCAAGGTTATCGTTCTGCCAGAGCTTGTGGAAGCTGATGAGGAGGATAGCATGGAAAAAACAAAGACAATCATCGTGTCAAGTGAATTCCCTGCAGGTGCAGAGGTTATTTGGAATAGGCTTCTCGATATCGGTACACTGCAACATATCGCAAACCCAATGATGACTTTTAAACCTATTCTGCAAAAGTCTGACGAGGGCGCATGGACAGAGGGTGGTGCTTATGTATTCAAAATCAGGTTGTTTGGACTCATACCTATTGGCGGCTGTCACACCATTGCAGTAAAGGGTATTGTTAGGAAGCATTATGTTCTCCAAACGCATGAATATAATCGAACAGTGACTGTCTGGGATCATCGCATTGCATTAAAGCCTATGTCCAACGGGAATACGCATTACTCCGATATTGTTGAGATTTATGCCGGGTGGCTGACTCCTGTCGTTGCTGTTTGGAGTAAAGTGTTTTACAGACACAGGCAGAAAAAGTGGAAAAAGTTATTGCGTGTGGAGAAGGCGAAGCGATGAGAAAAGAAAAAATCAAACGGGCCTATCAACAAGGCCGCCTTTATGACAATATGATACAGATGCCATTATGGGCGAAGATCGGCAGCACATTTGTTTGGGGCTTCAACAAACTGCATTACCTAAAGGCGGTATTATCATTTGTCCCCAATGAAACGATTGCCTTGCTGGATATATCTGTCGGTACCGCCGCACTTACCTATCAAAAATATGCCGAGCTGGACACTGCAAAAATTGTGGCCGTGGACTATTCAGAAGATATGCTTAACATAGCAAAACAATGTTTTCAATCGAATGGCATCAATCATGTAGAATCTTTGCATGGGATGTAGGAAATCTTCCATTCAACGATGAGAGTATGGATGTCGTTTTATCTATGAACGGATTTCATACATTTCCCGATAAGGCTGCCGCTTTTCGTGAGACAGCACGAGTTCTTAAAAAAGGCGGCCTGTTTATCGGATGCTTCTACATAACAGGTCAAAGAGCGTTTACAGATTTCTTTATCAAGAACATCTATGTTCCAAAGGGTTATTTTACTCCCCCGTTTTATAGCTTAGAAGAAGCGAGGTCAATTCTGGAGCAGTTTTATTCTGCAATTGAAATCTATAATCAAAAGAGCATTATCTACTTTAGATGCGTAAAATAGTGTGTAAACAGCGAGGATACCCAATCAATGAGCATACTCGTTTCACCGCATATCCCTGTTTTACCACATTCAAAACCACCGTCGGCTTTGCCATCACCGCTTTGCACCAAAGATTCTTTCCAAATCAAAAGCTGCACAAATGAAAACAATGCGCCAGAGTTAAGCTATAGGCTGCCAATTGACAGGCCGATCTTTCTAAAAGTTAACTGAAAAGTATGAGGTAAAAATAAATAGTCATATAAAATTGTCCTGCTCGTTATCGAGCAGGACAATTTTGTTAAGTATTGAAAGACTCATTGTTCCCATTTCAAAAACAAAGATGAACCCAACGAATTTGGCAATCGGTCATCACCAAAAACCGGCAGTGATTGAATGGCTTCTGGTACAGCTAATGGGAAAGAGGTAACAATCAAATAACTATGTCCGGGTTCAATTTCATGATACGGAAAATAGTAATTACCTACTCGGAAAACGGCATAAGGAATCGTAAAGATTGTATTTATGTCTTGATTAGAAGCCTTTATCACTATTTTTGATAATTGGATGGGGATTGTAACAGGCTTTGCTATCATAGCATAATCCGTATTGATTAAAACTTGATTTGGCATTGGCGCCCAATCCATAAAGCGTTGCTGTTCTGCTGCACTTAGTATTCTCTTTGCTTTCTCCGCAGCAAAGAGTACCCTTTGCTTAATAAAAGTAATCCCCGCATCATCTAACCGCGAAAGCGCATGTAACTGATTATACATAATCTATGCCCTCTAACTTATTATTGTTTATTCATCTTATCCGCTTATCCGCCAATTCTTAATAAAATTATAGCAATTATAGCAAAAAAAGATAGAGGTTCGTCATTGCATCATTATCTTTTTTATTTTAGATCAACATTTATTACCAGCATAATAAAGATTAAAACATTGTCGTTTGTTACAGTTTAGCGGTTAAAAAAATGTATGTTAGCACAAAAATACAAAATCAGAATATAATATTTAAAAAATCTATTGATTTTATGATTTGACACGTGTAAAATTACAAAAAAACAAATGCGCACACTGCGTTACAATTTGACTGGCGGTAGACATGATGGTGAAAAAAGTAACTTTAGATGAAATATCAAAAGAAATTAATGTCTCCCGTACAACCATTTATAAAATCATAAACGATAAAGGCCATGTAAGCGAGAAGACCCGGCACAAAGTGCAGACCGCGCTGGAAAAATATAAATATGTGCCCAATTATAATGCGCGTGATTTGGCAAGAGGCAAAAAATATCGTATTGGCTATATTGGCATGCGGCATTTAAGCGCAACGTACTTTTCCGTGCTGGTGAACGAGGGACTTAACCGGGCGTACAATGACTTTGTAGACAATGGATTGGAAATTCTTATTGAGGAATCTGACTTTGATAATCCGCACAAACAGCTGGAAGACATTGAAAAGATGCGCAAAATGGGCATCGAGAACTTCATTATCTCTCCCTCCGATGTGCTTCTGATGAAGCCCAAAATTGAAGAATTGCAGCAGCAAGGCTGCCATGTCATACAACTCAGCCGCTATGTTGACATTCCCCGGCGCACCTATGTAGGGGTGAATTATTACAACAGCGGCCGACTGGCCGGAGAGATGCTGACGAAAATCATGCCCGAAGGCGGCAGAATTGTCATTGTCACCAATCGCAGTCCCGAAGCGGATAATACTGTCCGGGGCCGCTATATGGGCTTTTTAGACTTTGTCAGCCAGGACGGCCGATTTCAAATCGTTGAAACCATCGAAAATGTCAACACCAACGACCAGGCCCTCGGCGTCTTCGATTCATTGTGTAAAAATTACGACAATCTGAATAACATCGACGCGGTCTATGACATCACTTACAAGCTCAATATCCTGGCCAAAAAGCTTCTGAATCTGCCGGGTAAAAAGATAAAACTGATTGGATTTGACGTTTATCCCGAAATTGTAGAATATGTTAAGTCATCAGTTGTCGATATCTTAATCGGGCAGCAGCTTTCAGATCAAGCTTACGATGCAACCAGAATGCTATTTCAAAAAATATGTTATGGAATTGACTATATGGAGAAGGACTATTACTCCAATCTTAATGTGATTGTCGCATCGAATATTGACTGCTTTGTCTAGCGCTTCCCGACCGTGGATCCAACTCCTATTTTTAACTCAAAATTTAACACGTGTTAAATTTTGAGCATTTGACAAATTTTCATTGGGGGACAGTCTATGAACGAAAATAGTGAATTTATCCTGCAAATGAAGAATTGCCGTAAAGAATTCCCCGGTGTATTGGCGCTTGATGATGTATCTCTGTTTCTGCGCCGCGGCGAAGTACACGCGCTTATGGGTGAAAATGGCGCCGGAAAATCCACCATAATGAAAATTTTGGCGGGCATACACACCTTGGATGCAGGTGAAATTTTCTTTGACGGTAAACCGTTTGTGGCCAAAAACCCAAAAGATTCCCTGGAAAAGGGAATTTCTATGATCCACCAGGAGCTGAACCTGCACAATGAAATGACTGTGGAAGAAAACCTCTTTATGGGGCGCGAACTCTGTGGACCGCTCAGAGTCGTCAAAAAGGCGCAGCTGCGCGCGATTGCGCAAAAACATTTTGACGACCTTGGGGTGGAAATGAAGGTGGATGCCAAGGTGGGAACCCTTAGCGTGGCGCAAATGCAGATGGTCGAAATTGTGAAAGCCACCAGCTACAATGCCGACATCATTATTATGGATGAACCGACTTCGGCCATTACAGACCGCGAGGTCGAAAAGCTATTCGAAATCATCGGCAAGCTCAAGGCCCAAAACAAAGCCATTGTTTACATATCACACAAAATGGATGAGATTTTCCGCATTGCCGACCGCATTACCGTGCTGCGTGACGGCAAATATATTGCGTCCAGCCACAGGGATGAAATTACCCATGACAAGCTGGTGCAGCTGATGGTGGGCCGTGAACTGAAGGATATGTACACCAAGGATTCCCCGCCGACAGCGGATTATAACCCGCAGGAAGCCTGTATTGAGGCGGAAGGCCTGACAGGAGAAGGCTTCCGCGACATTTCTTTCCGCGTCAAAAAAGGCGAAATCTTCGGTGTATACGGTCTTATGGGTGCGGGGCGCACCGAGTTGATGGAAGCGATCTTTGGACTGCGAAAACATGCTGGCCAAGTTAAAATAGGCGGGCGGCCCGTTAAAATGAAAAATCCAAGAGATGCGATTCAGAACGGTTTGGCGTTTGTATCCGAGGACCGCAAAGCCTACGGTCTGAATTTAATCAGCTCTGTGCAGGTCAATATCTGCGACGTTTATTTGAAAAACATCTCGACGCTAAAATATTTGCTGAATTTTGACAAAGAGCGGAAAAGTGCCGATCAGTACATTCAAAAACTGCGTATTAAAACGCCACACAGGGACAGTATTGTCGGCCATTTAAGCGGCGGAAACCAGCAAAAGGTAGTGCTGGCCAAATGGATGCTGGGCGATCCGGATATTATGATTATGGATGAGCCCACCCGCGGTATCGATATTGGCGCCAAAGCCGAAATATACAAAATCATGGATCAATTTGTCAAAAGCGGTCGGTCCATTATCATGATCTCATCTGAAATGCCCGAGCTTTTGGGTATGAGCGACCGTGTCATGGTTCTGCACGAGGGCAAAAAGACCGGGGAATTTTGCCGGGAAGAGTTTCACCAGGAAAAGTTGCTGGCATGCGCATTGGCAGACTAAATTGTGGAGGAGAACAAAATGAGTAATTCGGTATTAACCACAGGAAAACGCCTGCTTAGCAAATATGGCATTTATATCGCATTTTTAATTTTATTTATTGCAATGTCCATGGCCACCCCCTCTTTTTTAACAGCCAAAAATCTTATCAATGTCATACGGCAGGTGGCAGTTAAGGGCATATTGGCCGTAGGAATGACCTTTATCCTCTTAACAGGCGGCATCGACCTTGGCGTTGGTTCGGTGCTGGGCCTTGTGGGTGTTATCGCCACCAGCCTGGCGACCACCTCCGCGAATCTTCCGCTTGCCATAGCACTGCTGGCGGGCATAGGCGTGGGCATTATATGCGGCACCTTCAACGGCACACTCATTGCCAAGTCGCGTTTGCCGGCTTTTGTGGTCACTCTTGCCATGACAACGATTGCGCAGGGACTGGCGCTCATGTATACCAACGGCCGGCCGGTCATTAATCTAACCGACGGGTACAAGGTAATCGGCGGCAAATCCCTTGGCCCCATCCCGATCAGCATTATCATTTTCATATTTGTGATCGCAGTTGCTGTCTTTTTGTTGGAGTTTACTACTTACGGCCGACATATTCGCGCTGTGGGCGGCAACGAACAGGCTGCCAAAACCTCGGGTATTAACACGGCGGCAGTCAAATTTTCGGCGTATATCATCATGGGCATTTGCAGCGCCATTGCAGGCATTATCCTCACTTCCCGTGTACAGACCGGCAACCCCTCCGCCGGCACCGGCTACGAGCTCGACGCCATTGCGGCGGCGGTCATTGGCGGCACGAGCCTTTCGGGCGGCGTTGGCACTGTGGTGGGCTCGGTCATTGGCATTTTGCTTCTTGGCGTGCTGTCCAACGGGCTGGACTTGTTAAATGTATCATCCTACCTGCAGCAGGTCGTCAAAGGCTTAATCATAGTGGCCGCCGTTCTGTTGGACCGCAAACGCGCCAGATAATTTGTAACAGCACTGCAATGATTTTGTATGTAGCACCCCTAAGGGTGATGCAAAATAAACAGACAGTAAGGAGAATTATGAGCGATGGTTAAAACGAAAAGAGTGTTGGCAGTCATTTTGGCACTGATTCTTGCAACATCTCTTGCCGCTTGTGGCGGTACCTCCGCGGGAAACACACCGGCGTCCGACGAACCGGCACCCAGCACAGAAGCCTCTGCAGCCGACGGCGGCAAAATTATTATTGGCGCCTCCTGGCAGGACCTTAAAAACGAGTACATCAAAGGTCTGGCGGACGCTGCCGAAAGCTACTGCGCAGCCAATGGCATCGAGCTTATATCGGTGGACGGCGCCGGCAAACCCGAAACCCAAATTTCCCAGATTGAAACTTTCATCACCCAGGGTGTAAGCGCCATTATCCTGAACCCCTATGATTCCGATGGCTGTATTCCCGCCGCTGTCAAAGCAAAAGAAGCCGGCATCCCCTGCATCCTGGTTTGTTCTGTTTTGTCTGATATGAGCAGCGTAACCTCTTTTGTCGGCTCCAATGACGTCAATGCCGGCAAGATGGAAGCCCAACTGATTGCCGATACCATTGGCGGCAAAGGCAATGTGGTCATTCTTCGCGGACCCAACGGACACTCTGCCGAAGTAAACCGCAGCGAAGGCATTTTGTCAGTCCTTCAAAACTACCCCGACATCAAAGTTGTTTTTGACCAGACCGCAAACTGGGACCGCGCCGAAGCCATGAGCCTTATGGAAAACTGGCTGCAGACCGGTACCGAAATCAACGGCGTTATCTCGGAAAACGATGAAATGGCTATCGGCGCTTTCAACGCGCTGGAAGCGGCCGGCAAAGCCGATACCCCTGTTGTAGGCATTGATGGTATTGCCGATGCGTACCGTTCCATTTCCGAAGGCGGCATGCTGGCGACCTATTTGCAGGACAGCACCGCACAGGCCGAAACCGCTGTACAAGTTGCCATCAAAGCAGCCAATGGCGAAACGGTCGATGCCCTCTATGACATTCCGTTTACTCTTGTCAACAAAGATAATGTAGCAAGCTTTATAAAGTAACCCTTTTTTGTGTGGGGGCGTGGGCTTTCACTCACGCCCTCCCATAAGCTTAGTCATTTATTCCCCAACATGGTTTGGGCAAAAGGAGAGTGTCAACATGAATAACGAATTGATGCGACAGTGCACCGGCAACCTGGAGGACAATGTGAAGCTAAGCGAAAGAATCAGCAAAATGCGCGAAGAATACTTTAATACTGCACCCTCCGTTTGCCATGAACGTGCCGTCATACTAACCCAAAGCTACAAACAAAGCGAGGGCAAACCCTCGGTGCTGCGCCGCTCTGCCGCGCTGGCCAAAATTTTAGACGAAATGACCGTCTACGTCAAGCAAGGCGACCTCCTGGTGGGCAACACCTCCACCTGGCCGCGGGCCGCCGCCGTATTCCCCGAATTTTCTGTAAATTGGATTGAAGATGAGTTAAACGGCAATCCATACTTCTTTGATAAGCGCCCCGGAGACGCTTACATGGTAGACGCTGAGACA
Organism: Oscillospiraceae bacterium; assembly: GCA_031551485.1. Taxonomy (GTDB): domain Bacteria; phylum Bacillota; class Clostridia; order Oscillospirales; family Ruminococcaceae; genus JAVBNO01. The sequence continues at coordinate 24,645 of JAVBNO010000040.1, read as the reverse complement.
AAAGAAATTTTATTAAAAGATGTAATCCCTTATTGGAAGGGTAAAACGCACGAAGATTACGTCCATTCGCTTATGACCGACGACATTCGCATTGGCTGCCTGGAGGTAAAGGGCAGTGATGAAAACTGGATTATTGTCGGTGGCGACGGACACACGATACCAAACTATAAAAAAGTGATGCAGGTAGGTTTAAAGGGCATTTTGGCGCAAACCAAACAGCGCCTGGCAGACCTGGATGCAAAGGACCCCGAGGAGCTGCGTAAAATCCCCTTTTTAAAAGCGGTTATCCAGGTGCTGGAGGCCTCTATCCGCTTTGCCGAACGTTATGCCGCCATGCTGCAACAGGCCGCTGCCGCAGAAACGGACCCTGCTCGCAAGCAAGAACTTTTAGAAATGGCCGACATATGCAAAAAAGTTCCTGCCAACCCCGCCACTACCTTCCACGAGGCCGTTCAGTCCATCCTCATGGTGAATATGGTGGTGCAGGTTGAAAGCAATGGCCACTCCATTTCCTTCGGGCGGGTTGACCAGTATCTCTACGAGTTCTTTATCCGCGACATTGAAAGCGGCGCACTTACCTTTGAAAAGGCCTTTGACATTCTTTGCTGCCTCTGGCTGAAAGTAAACGATATATCCAAGCTGCGCGACTGGCCTAACACAGTTACCTTTGTCGGCAATCCGCTGTTCCAAAATATGACAATTGGCGGACAAACGCCCGATGGCCGGGACGCCGTAAACGAACTGACCTATTTAATGCTCTCCTGCACCAAAAAGCTGCAGATGATCCAGCCGTCATTAACCGTGCGGATTTTCCATGGAACCAAACGGCACTTTATGAAAGAATGCGTCAAGGTCATTCGCAAAATTGGCAGCATGCCCGCTTTCTTCAATGATGATATCATCATACCCTCTATGCTGAATATCGGGTACAGCTATGACGACGCGGTGGATTACGGAATTGTGGGCTGTGTCGAACAGGCTCCTCACGGGAAAATTGGCGGGCGCTACGGGGCCGGGTTCCCTAACTTTGCCAAGTGGGTGGAGCTTACGGTCAACGGCGGCAAAGACCCTATTACCGGCCATACCCCCTGTCCGCTGCCCGGAGACCTCACCAGCTTTAAAACCTTCGACGAGCTTATGGACGCCTTTAAAACGCAGCTGCGCTACTACCTTGGCCTGCATACAAAAATAGGCAATATCGTAGATCTTTCCTGGCAGGTCTGTACGCCCAATCCCTTCCTCTCTTCTTTAATTGAAGGCTGCATCGAGCGCGGGCTGGAAATTAAAGAGGGCGGTTCCAAGTACGACTTTACCGGTGGACAGAATGTGGGTATTGTGTCTGCCGCCAACGCTCTGGCCACGCTGAAAAAAGTGGTTTATGACGACAAGGTGCTGACAGCCCAGCAAGTCAAACACGCGCTGGACACCAACTTTGAAGACGCTTCCACGCAGCCAACCGGTGAATACATCCGCCAGATTTTGCTCAATTGCCCCAGCAAGTTTGGCAACGATTTAGACGAACCAGATCTGATTGCGGCGGAGCTGATGAAGTATTTTGCCGACTGTGAAATGCCATACAAAAACACGCGTTACGGCAAAGGCCCTATTGGAGGACATTTTATTCCCTCTACGGCCACGGTTTCCGCCAATGTGGGCGCCGGCATGTGCATTGGTGCCACTGCCGACGGGCGCAAGGCCCATGAACCAATTACGGAAGGGTCGTCCGCGTTCCGCGGCACCGATCTTAACGGGCCCACCGCCCTTATTAACTCCTACGCCAAGTTCCCACATGTGCTCATGCCCGGCGGCCAGCTGTTTAATGTCAAACTTGCGCCCTCTTCTGTCGCCGCCGAAGACGGCCTGGACGCCTGGGTGAACTTGATTACTGCCCTGATGGCCAAAAAATGTATGCAGGTTCAGTTCAATATCGTTTCGGAGGAGACTTTGCGGGAAGCACAGAAACATCCCGAAAACTATAAGGACCTGATTGTGCGTGTGGCGGGCTTTTCCAGCTACTTTGTCACCCTCTGCCCCGAAGTACAGCAGGATATTATGTCCCGCACGGAACATCAACTGTAACGTTAATACGACAAAGGATGGTTGCCTATGCGGACCCACCCACTTATATTTAATATCCAGCGGTTTTGCACCCACGATGGACCCGGCATCAGAACGGTTGTCTTTTTCAAGGGTTGCCCCCTGCGTTGCCGGTGGTGTTCAAACCCCGAATCGCAGGATGTCGAACCCAACCTCCTTTTTAATGCCCGTCGATGTATAGGCTGCGGACAGTGCGCCGCAGCCTGCCCCCAGGGCATTGTTGTAGGCAGGCACGGGGCTGACCCTGCCTGCAATCTTTGCGGCGCCTGCGTGGCCGCCTGCCCTGCCAAAGCGCTGGAGGTCGACAGCCGTGAATACTCGATAGCCGATATTTTAGCCGAAGTATCCAAGGATGAAAACTATTACTACCCCCTGGGCGGTGTAACGCTTTCCGGCGGGGAACCTTTGCTTTACCCGGAATTTACCGAGGAACTGGCGACAGCCATTAAAAAGCAGGGGTATCACCTCGCGGTGGAAACAACCGGATTTGCGAAATGGGAAATTGCGGATCCTATTTTTGCACAAGCGGATTTGCTGTTGTATGACATTAAACATATGGATGATGAACAGCACAAATTGTATACCGGCGTTTCCAACCGCCAAATCCTGCAAAACGCCATTACCGCCGCAGTGAAAGGCTATCCTATTCTGGTGCGCATTCCCCTGATCGGCGGCGTAAACGACAGCGAGGATAATATACGTCAAACCGCCCTCTTTTGTGCCGAGTGCGGCATTCAACGGGCCGAATTTCTGCCATATCACAAATTGGGCGCCAGTAAATACGACATGCTCAGAAAAGGTTATGCCTTCGAGGGCAGCACGCCTGCTGTCGACCAGCGCCGGCACTTGGCCACTTTTTTTACGGAACAGGGCGTTGACATTATCATAGGGAACTAATGGCCAAGGGGATCATATGTTGGCTTCTTTTGGGGTATCGGCGCCGGCACAAGCGGCATCCAATGCGGAAATTTTGTAAGCGGGCAAGATTGCCTCGCATCACACCGGTATATAGCCCGCTTGTGTTCAGTTCAATATCATTTTCATCTAAACCCCAGCCAAAACAGCAGTCTCCTGCCAATGCAGGGGGCTGTTTTTTTACATATTATGACATATTATATTGTATATTCCTAAAATCTTTGCTATCATAAATGTATTATACTAAAATTAACCAATTGCACTTTTCTGCCGCTTCTTCAAGGGGTGCCACCATCATAAAGGACCAAACCATAACAGCATAAGCCTTCAGAATTGATGATGTTCGATGGATGCAGCGTTCAATGGCTATACACTTCTTGGCGCAGGAGAAGTCCTGAGATAGGGGGAGTATATGTATTCGGAGTTTGCCTATTCGTCCCACATGCAGGTGATCCTTGCCATTGTGTCTTACGCGGGAAATTTCATATCCACATACATGATTTCCAACATTATTCTGACTGCTTTTGATGTCTCGGCCAGCAGAAATCAGAAAATGGTTTTTGCATTTATTTCCGGCCCCATTTTGCAGGTTACTTTTGTGTATGTGGTTTTCCTTTTCAGCCATATCATGGTCTTTAATAATTTAACCTATTACTTGGTCGTCAATCCCAATCCCATTACGGCGTTACTCTATTACTACACTGCACAAAAAATTTTTCAATTGCCACCGGCTCGTTCGGTCAAACTGATGAGCTACATCTATATATTCTGGATTACGAGCAACGCGCTGAACAGACTTGTCGGTGCAATCTTTTTTACGCAGAACAGACCCCAATACAATTATCTGCTTGACGCATCCCAGCAGGCTGTAACCCTGGGGCTGTTCTTTTTGATCTGTTCCGTTGTACTCGCACTATTGCGCAAGAGTCATGCAAGCCTCAATTTTTCAGAAAACATGTTCTTTAATCGCAAAAAAGAGCTGTTTGGGTATCTGATGCAAGTTTCTTTTGTATATGCTGTGACTGTATCCATTCCCCTGGTGCTTTCCAATCAGGTCATTGCCCATATGATTGTCTGTCTGATTCTTATCTTACTGATTATCACCAATATCTGCATCGACATGGTGCGTTACCACAAGCAAATTATCAGTAATCGCGATGTCCATATCAGCGCACTTTTTAAGGGACTGGAAGAGCTGCGCGGCATCAAGCACGATTTTAACAACATTCTTCATACATACAGCGGCTATTTGGAGTTGGGGGAATATGAACGGCTTAAAATTTATCATGCCTCCCTCGTTTCAGCAACTTCCCAAGCAGGCAATATATCCGATATAGCGCAGAAAATGTCTGAAAACCCGGCCATTGTGTCGCTTCTCATCAACAAATTTGCATATGCGGAACGGGTGAGCGTAAGGCTATTGATCACGTTGAAATGCGGCCTGGCAAACTTTTATATTGACAATCTTGCCATCGCCCGGGTCTTGTCATGCCTTTTGGATCATGCAATCGAGCTGGCCAGTAATTCCGACCAAAGGAAGGTTTACTGTACCATTGAATCAAAGCTTTCCCGCTCCAAGCTGATCATTATTACCAACAGCGCGTCCCCTGCGCCTTATCTCGATGATACGCAAAAGAATGGGAACACCGAGATGATACTGCCGGATGTGAGAAACATCTTGAGGCGGTACGGGAATTGCTCTTTTCAGATTCAATACCGTGACCAGGAGGTTTCGGCTTACATGGAGCTTAGAGAAGCCAACTGAGGGCGCTTTTCCCATCACTTCCAATGCTTAATCAATATGAGGTGAAAAAATGTCGCTTCTTATCTATTTATTCGAACAACAGCGCATCGTGTCTATTATTTTTGTGATTATCCAGAATGTTGTGAATCACTATTTAATTTTACAAATACAGTTTGATATGTTTGATTATAAAGTGCATTGGAAAAATCATTTGTTATGCGCGGTGGGAATTTCCATTTTATATTTGACGCCCGTTTATCTTGTCGATTTCTTTTGTTTCTCCCCGGGGCTATACTTCTCCGTTTGGCTCTATAGTGTGCTTTTGTTCGTCAATCCTCTTGCGGCAATTCCCTATTATTTCATTATAAAGCGGACGCTGAAAATTACGTCAACCAAAAGCAGCATATTTGTCAGAAATCATCTGCTCATTCATTACATCGTGGTTTTGATCTACATGCTCATGTGCAATCTGTTATACGGTTTCATTCCGGTTTCTGAAGTATTGCCCAAAATATTCTCCTATGAAGTTGTTTCAATTGTATTGGTGGCACTTTTGTTGGGGTTTGCGCATTTTTTGGTGAAATTATATTTGGACAGGCCGCAAAAATATATTATGATCCCATCCAATTACCATGAGAATAATTTGCAGTTCAGTCTGTTTGAGACATTTACCGTTCTGTCTGTTTTTTATGCAACCATTGTGTTCTTCCGAATGACATGGCTTTCCCACAACAGAGAATCTTTTCAGCTTACAGTTGTGTTTATCTACCTGCTTTTAATCGTTTGTGTGCTTGCCTATCTTTTTGTTTCTTTATTGCAATTGCGTTTAAAGATTTTTAAATGGGAGGTCAACGCTACAGAAATCTATATCAGTTCTTTGCTCAATATCAATCAGGAGTTTCGGGGCATTAAGCACGACTTTTACAACGTATTGCAAACCTATGGCGGCTATCTTGAATTAGAGGATTACAACAGCCTCAAAAAATACCACAACTCATTGTTCAAGACAACAAAGCATGCCGGCGATTTTTTAGGGCTTATCGAGGCTTTAAAAACGCGCATCGCTGTTTACAGCCTCATCAAAGCAAAAGCGGAAGTGGCGGAAAAGCAAGAAATCACCTTTTCCATCAACCAGATATGCGATATTACCGATGTTGTGTTAACAGATATCGACTTATGCCGTGTTTTAAGCGTCGTCATTGACAACGCAATCGAGGCTGCCCAAATATCTGACAAAAAGCAAATCAGCCTGTCGTTTGAAAAAAAGGATCCGGAAACAATTGTGTTCGCCATTTCCAACACCACCAAGGAGGATGCGCCAACCGATCATCTGTTTGACATGGGGTACACAACGAAAGAGGGGCATTCGGGTATTGGGTTATCCCAAGTGGTGCATATCCTCAATACGTATGAACATTGCAAGGCCCGGGCGAACTATCACGACAATCAGTTTACCATGTTCCTCATTTTAGCCACCCATACGGATGCATGACGTCAGCCCCATTTCAGAAGGGGTATTCTATGAAAGTACCGTGTTTTTTCAAATCATAGCGTTCCCGGCTGCCTTCTTCTTGCTTTCGTACTGGTTGTATCGCTTTGACAGCAAGAAAGGCACGGCCCTGCACAGGGTGACGGCGGCCGTTCTCTTTTTCCAGTGACGTTGTTTCGGGATGCAAAAGGGCGCCGTTTTTGTGCGGCGCCGGTTTCTTTTTGTGCTGCCATTGTGTATAATCAAACTGTCTTTATGTTGCTCAAAAAGGAAGTGATGGAATGGGAATGTTGCTGATTACCATGGGGGACCCCAACGGTGTGGGGCCGGAGATATTGCTCAAGGCTTACCAAAGCGGCGCGCTGACCGGCGAATTTGTGGCGGTGGGCGACAGCGCCGCGCTGGAAATATGTGCCGATGCGCTGGGCATTTCAGCGCCGGTGCGCCATATTCAGAATCTGGAGGATTATGCCCCCGGCGCCCTCAATCTGCTGGATATGGGCTTGTTGGCCTCCGGCGACATCCAGCCGGGGCAGCTTAGCGCCAAAGCGGGGGCCGCCAGCATCGCCTATGTGCAATGGGCGGCCAAGCAATGCCTTTTGGACCATGCCGCCGGCATGGTGACGCTGCCCATTAACAAAGCGGCGGTTCAAATGGGCATTCCGGGTTTTACCGGCCACACCGAGTTTATCGCCGGGCTTTGCGGCCAAAAGGATTATACCATGATGCTGTCTTCGCCGACGCTGCGGGTTACCCATGTCAACACCCATGTATCGATGGCGGATGTGCTGGCCAACACAACGGCCGAGCGGGTGGCCACCGTCATCGAGTTGACACACCAGGCATTGGCCCCTTTTATTCCCAGACCCAAAATTGCCGTGGCGGGGCTTAATTGCCACGCCGGGGAAGAGGGACTTTTTGGCCGGGAGGATATGGATGAAATTGCGCCGGCCATTGCGTTGTGCCAAAATAGGGGCATCGATTGTACAGGCCCCTTTCCGCCGGATACCATCTTTTTGCGGGCTTCCAAAGGCGAATTTGACTGCGTGGTAGCTATCTATCACGACCAGGGTCATATTCCCATTAAGCTTTTGGGCTTCGAGGACGGCGTGAACACCACCCTGGGCCTTAAAGTCATTCGCACGTCGGTGGATCATGGCACCGCTTTTGACATTGCCTATCAAGGTATTGCCAGTACAAAAAGCCTGTTGGCGGCCTATCAATTTGCCGAACAACTGATCGGTCGCGTTTCACCGGCGGAGCGTTAAATGTTTGCGCAAACGGCGTCAAATCGCCGCTTTCCTCCTTTACACTGAACATATATTATGCTATAATGGCATTTGCCCATCAAAAAGGGTATACTATTTTTATCCCGCGATGTCCATTGCGACCCGCTCCCGGCTTACAGGAGACGATCCCAAAGGGATGCATCACCGGCCTTTTGCTGAGAGCGCGGCGTGGGAAAGATAAGAAAGGTGATTTCACTATGTTGCTTAAAGAAGAAAAAAATGTCGTCATTCTTGACAATGCCCGCCACGAGGGCGACACAGGTTCCCCTGAAGTGCAGATTGCGATTTTAACCAAACGGATCAATGATCTGAACGAGCATCTGAAGCTTCACAAAAACGACCATCATTCCCGCCGCGGCCTTCTAAAGATGGTTGGTTCCCGCCGGAACCTGCTGAACTATCTGATGAAGAAAGATATTGAGCGTTATCGCGCCATCGTCGCTAAGCTGGGTCTGCGTAAGTAAACAGGATATGATAAGGCAGACAGCGTGTGATTCGCTGTCTGCCTTAAACGCTTTATAAACGGCCTTAACTATGGGTCAAAAAGGCTTTTTTAGCAGTGAATCGGGTTGCCGGAGAGCGGGGATGTCGCCGCTTTTCGGAAGTCGGATTAATTGCTAAATTTCCTTTTTCTCCCCGGGTTCTCAAGGCCGAAAGATCAGGAGGAAAAGGTATGTTTGAAAATTTCAGAACGTTTGAGACCGAGTATGCCGGACGCAAGATCATATTTGAAACCGGTAAAATGTGTGCGCTGGCAGGCGGAAGCTGCCTTGTGCGCTATGGCGAAACCGTTGTGCTGTGCAACGTAACAATGGCGGCCAAGCCCCGCGACGGCATCGATTTTTTCCCTCTCTCGGTGGATTTCGAGGAAAAGCTGTATGCTGTGGGCAAAATCCCCGGTTCCTTTATGCGCCGGGAGGCCCGTCCCAGTGAAAAAGCCATTCTGGCATCCCGCGTGGTGGATCGCCCCATTCGTCCGCTGTTCCCCAAGGATATGCGCAACGACGTCTCTATTGTCATGACGGTTATGTCTGTGGAACCTGACAATCTGCCCGACATTGTGGGCATGGTGGGCGCGGCTTTTGCGCTGGCCATTTCCGACATCCCCTGCGCTGGGCCCATTGCCGGCGTGCATGTGGGCCTTGTGGACGGCGAAATCGTTTTGAACCCCACCGACGAGCAGCGTAAAAAATCCAAGCTGTTTTTGACAGTGGCGGGCACGGCGGAAAAAGTGAATATGATCGAGGCCGGCGCCGACGAAGTGGACGAAGACACCATGTTGAAAGCGGTGTTGGCAGGCCACGAGGAAGTTAAGAAAATGGTCGCCTTTATCAAGAGCGTCCAGGCCGAAATCGGCAAACCCAAACTCTCTTTTGAATCCCAGGAAGTTCCGGCCGAAATGTTCGAGGCCATCAAGGACTTTGCCATTGATAAAATTCGCTTTGCCCTTGATACCGACGACAAAGTTGTGCGGGAAGAGCGGCTGTTGCCGATCGTGGCGGAAATTCACGAACAATTTGACGCGCTGCATCCCGACCAGGAAGCCAAGATTGACGAATGTATTTACAAGCTGCAAAAATATGTGGTGCGCCGCTGGCTGCTGGATGACGGCAAGCGTGTGGATGGCCGCGGGCTGGATGAAATGCGTCCCTTGGCCGCCGAAGTCGGCCTTTTACCCCGCACCCACGGCTCGGGCATGTTCACCCGGGGACAGACCCAAGTCATGACCATTGTTACTCTGGGCACCACGGGCGACGCCCAAATGCTGGACGGCATTGACGACGAAGAAGACAAACGCTATATGCATCATTATAAGTTCCCCTCCTCTTCGGTGGGCGAAACACGACCCAGCCGGGGCCCCGGTCGCCGGGAAATTGGCCACGGTGCGCTGGCCGAGCGGGCGCTGCTGCCCGTCATTCCCCCCATTGAACAATTCCCTTATTCTCTGCGCCTTGTCTCGGAGGTTCTTTCCTCTAACGGCTCCACTTCCCAGGGCGCCATCTGCGGCTCCACACTGGCGCTGATGGATGCGGGTGTGCCCATTAAATCCCCTGTGGCGGGCATCTCCTGCGGCCTAATTACCGAGGGTGATCGTTGGATCACCATGGTGGACATTCAGGGCGTCGAAGACTTTTTTGGGGACATGGACTTCAAAGTGGGCGGTACCCACAACGGCATCACCGCCATTCAAATGGATTTGAAAATTGACGGTCTGACCCCCGAAATTATCGAAGAAGCCTTTGCGAAAACCCGCAAAGCACGTCTCCACATCCTTGATAATGTCATCCTCAAGGCCATTCCCGCCTACCGCGAGGAGCTTTCCCAATATGCGCCCAAAATGCTTACCATTACCATCGACCCCGAAAAGATCCGCGAGGTCATCGGCTCGGGCGGCAAGGTCATCCAGAAAATTTGTGCCGAATGCGGCGTGAAAATCGATATTGAGGACGACGGCAAAGTGTTTGTCTCGTCGGTGAGCATTGACAACGCCCGCCAGGCCATTATGATCATTGAGACCATCGTCAACGATCCTGAGGTAGGCGCCATCTACAAGGGCAAAGTAACGCGGCTGATGAACTTTGGCGCTTTTGTGGAAATTGCCCCGGGCAAAGAGGGCCTTGTCCACATTTCCAAGCTGGATTTCAAACGGGTGGAGCGTGTGGAAGACGTGGTCAATGTGGGAGACGAAATTCTCGTCAAAGTCACCGAGATTGACCAGCAGGGCCGTGTCAATCTTTCCCGCAAAGACGCCCTGGCCGACATGGAGGCCAAAAAGCAACAGGGCTAAATTTTCTTTGCTATACGCAGTCAAAACCCACCCGCTTATTGTGAGCGGGTGGGTTTTTGTAACAGGCACTGTCCTTGCTTATGGGCCACCCCTAAACGGCGTTAGTATGTTTGGCAGATACGCAGGGTGAATGGCTGGTGCCGATATCGAATAGCAGTAAAGCAGACGTACAACCACTCCGGTGGCATATAGCATGTCGCTTAAGCCGCGACCGGCTCATACTTTTTGGCGCAAAAAGTATGCAAAAACATTTTTTGGGGAACCCACATGGTTTCCCAAAACCCCCATCCTTAGGGCGAGGACGTATCTGCACAGGAAACGCCCAGCTTATGGGGAGACCGGCTTTGGGTCTGTATTGGTGAGTGCAAAGCGTGGAGAAGAAAGAACGCTTTTTCTCTTCATCGCAAAAGCGCCACTGAGCCCTTGTACTGAATCCGGGTTTTCCTATACAAAAAGCACGGACGGGCTGCAATCCATCCGTGCTTTTTCATATGGCAAACCTTACTGATTCTTGATGAGGGCCAAAGTGGTGTCGGGGTAATAGTGGGCCAGAATTTCTTTAAAATCACTGCCCTGACGAGCCATGTAATCGGCGCCGTATTGGGAAAGCCCCGCCCCGTGGCCATAACCGGACACGGTAAAGACGACATTGCCGTCTTGCATGCTGACTTCAAAGCAGGTGGAACGCAGTCCCAGCAAGGTGCGCACGGTGGCACCGGGTACGGCAATGCCCCCAATGTCCGCCTCGGTCACATAGCCGGAGGGGGAGTGTTTTTCGGCGGTGATCCACTGGGTGGGGTCTTTGAGAAATTTGGCGGAGGGGTAGGCGGCGCGAATGATAGAGGCCAATTCATCGGGGGAAAAGACGGCAGTGCTCTTGAATCCGGCGGCCAATATATCACCCTCGCTGTCCACCGCCTGTAAATAGGGCAAAGATTGGTTCCAGATGTTGCCGGAATCTTCGGTTTTTCCGGCGGAGATAGCATGGTAGGCGGCCACCACCGGCTCGTCGTTGTATAACAGTATGTATTTGGATGCTTCTTCGGCGGCCTCGGTCACCCTGCCCCAGTAATAATCAAACTTGTCGCCGTAAAAGGCTTTGGCCTCTTTTTCGGTCATATAGACTTTCAAGTTTTGGGGGTCGGCCTCAAAGTCGGCGCCCCGCAGGTCGGGGGGCGGGTTTTCCCGGTTTTGCGTGGCCAGCATGACAGCGTAGGTATAGGCCGCCACCCCCTGGGCTTTCATCGCCTCGGCGTGGTACTCGGCGGGCATTTCGGCGGCAATGGCTCCCCGCACATAGTCGAAGGCGGACACAGTGGCAATTTTGCCGGTCGTTTGGTCCAGCACCTTAAAGGTGTCCACGGCGCCGCCAAAAGTGGGCCCTGGCGCCGGCTCGTCCACCACTGCGGCCGACACGGGGGCAGATATCGCGCTTTCTTCCGGGACGCTGCTGCTTTGGGGCGGCGGGGCGACAGTTTCCGCCGGGGCGGAAGAAGAGGCGGAAGGACTTTGGGGGCGGGCGCCGCCGCTTCCCCAAATGCAGGTAAGGGGAATGACTACCGTAAGCACACAAAGCAGCAGAATGAGCAATAAATCTGTTTTCATTTGGCAACTCCTCTTTTCCACCAGGCAAAATGCAATATTTTTCAGATTGGGTTTCATTTTTTATTGTATTTTGGGGGGAATTCCCCTTTAGATATATTGACTTTGCAATATTTCTCGTATACTATTGTATTTATCGCCAATGATAGGAGGTCCTTTTCGTGAACGACAATACCCAGGGGGGTTACCTGGCCCAAGACGGCAGTACGCACAACGTCATCAAAATTTTATGCGATGAGTACCAAAAGTATAACAACTTCGACCCGGCCAACTACGAGATTTACAATGTGAAGCGGGGTCTGCGCAATCCAGACGGCACCGGTGTCATGGCGGGTGTCACCCAAATTTGTAATGTGCACGGCTATGTGATGAACGAAGGTGAGAAAATGCCCGTGGAAGGGCAGCTCATCTATCGGGGCATCAACATCCACGATATTATCGCCGGCTGCGTGTCCGAGGGCCGCTATGGGTTTGAGGAAACCTGCTGGCTTTTGTTGTTCGGTTCGCTGCCCACCCCAGACCAGCTGGCGCTGTTTAACGATTTGCTGGAGGAGTACCGGGAGCTGCCCGACTCCTTTACCGACGATATGATCATCAAGGCCCCATCCCGCAATATTATGAACAAGCTGGCGCGGGCGGTGCTTGCCCTATATTCCTATGACGACAATCCCGACGATATCGCGCTGCCCAACGTGATGATGCAGTCTATTCGCCTGATTGCCAGCGCCCCCAGCATTATGACGGCTGCGTATCAGGTCAAGCGGCGGGCCTATGACCACAAGAGCATGTACTTCCATACGCCCAAAAAAGGGCTTTCGACCGCCCAAAATATTCTGCGCACCATGCGCAGCGACAAAATGTTTACCGAGGAAGAGGCGCGGCTGCTGGACACCTGCCTTATTCTGCACGCCGAGCACGGCGGCGGTAACAACTCCACTTTTGCCACCCGTGTCCTCACCTCTTCAGGAACCGACACCTACTCGGCCATTGCGGCGGGCATCGGTTCGCTGAAAGGCCCCAAGCACGGCGGCGCCAACCTGAAAGTGATGGAAATGCTGGAGTACATGAAGGCGGGCATCTCCAACTGGAATGACGAAGGGGAGGTCAAAGATTTCCTGGTCAAGCTGATCCGTAAAGAAGAAGGGGATCGGTCCGGCCTTATTTACGGCATGGGCCACGCCGTCTACACCCTAAGTGATCCTCGGGCTGTCATCTTGAAAAAAGAAGCCGAAAAGCTGGCCGCCAACACAGAGATGGAAGGCGAATTCAAGTTGCTGTCTCTGGTGGAAAAACTGACTCCCGGCGTATTTGCCGAAGTGAAGGGGGATAAAAAGGTCGTCAGCGCCAACGTAGACCTTTACTCGGGGCTGGTATACCGCCTTCTCAAAATACCCGAGGAGCTGTTTACGCCCATGTTTGCCATCGCCCGCATCGGCGGCTGGTGCGCCCACCGCATCGAGGAGCTTGTCACCGGCGGCCGTATCATTCGTCCCGCTTACAAAGCGGTGGCCCCGGCCCAGCCTTATGTGGCCCTGCAAAACCGCAAAGGCGAATAATTTCTCCCAATTCAAAAGACGCTCGTCATATGGCGGGCGTCTTTTTTGTCGGTCTTTTGGCATAAGATAGCCATGTGAGGGGGGAGATCATGAAAAAAACATCATCCTGGAAAATGGGATCACAAGGGCCGGATGTGGCCGCCTGGCAGCTGGCGCTCCAGCGGGCCGGTTATTACAGCGGGATGCTGGATGGGGCGTTCGGCATCCAAACGCTGGACAGTGTGCTGCGCTTTCAGCAGGACCGCCACCTCGCCGAGGACGGTATCGTGGGTATACTCACCATCAAGGCTCTGACACCTTATCTGACAGGCTACAGCATGTATGAGACAAAGGAAGGGGATACCCTTGGCGGCATTGCCAAAGCGTTCCGCGCCACACCGGCAACTCTTTTGACAGCCAACGGCCAAAAGACCACGGCAGATGCCCCATTGCCCGGTGGCCAAAAAGTGACGGTGCCGCTTCCTTTTCCGGTGGTGCCCACCCACATCCCGTTTACTTACCGACTTTTGGAGTATACGCTTCAGGGCCTGGCCGCCCGCTACCCCTTTTTGCATACCCGGGTCATCGGCCGTTCTGCCAACGGCCGCCGGTTGTATGCTGTCCAGATGGGAGGGGGCGAAGGCGAGGTCATGTACAACGGGGCCCACCACGCCAACGAGTGGATTACGACACCGCTTTTGCTCAAATTTTTAGAAGCGTATGCCGAAAGCTACGCCACCGGCGGTATGATCGCCGGGCTGGCGGCAGCCTCCCTTTTTGATCGCACCACTCTTCACATTGTACCCATGGTCAACCCGGATGGCGTCGATCTGGTGACCGGCGCGCTCCAACCCGGCGACCCGCAATATGACAGGGCCCTTGCTATGAACGATCCGCCGGTGGATTTTCCCGACGGGTGGAAAGCCAACCTGCGGGGGGTAGACATCAACCTCAATTACCCCGCCGGGTGGGAGACGGCCAAAGAGATCAAATATGCCATGGGATACACCCATCCCGGCCCACGGGATTTTGTGGGGGAGCGGCCCCTTTCGGAGCAAGAAAGCAGCGCGCTGGCCGTCTTCACCCATACCCACCGTTTTCGCCTGACACTGTCTTATCACACCCAGGGCCAGGAAATTTACTGGCGCTATCTTGATTACCAGCCGCCCCGGGCCCGGGAAATTGCGGAGGCCTTTGCCGCAGCCAGTGGGTACACGGTGGCGGATGTACCCTTTGTGTCTGGCCACGCGGGCTACAAAGACTGGTATATCCAAGTATACAACCTGCCCGGATTCACCGTTGAGGCGGGCAAAGGGAAAAGCCCGCTGCCCCTCACCCAGTTTGACCAGATTTACCGGGATAACGAGGGGATATTGGCGCTGGGGCTCCAGCTTTGGGAATAAAGGATACGGCAATTAAAAAACACCCGGAAACGGGTGTTTTTTGGTCTAGCGCATATAGCGGGCGGAACGGGGCTTTTTTTCTCTGCGGATCATCATTTCCAGCCCCACGGCGCCGGCAAAAAAGCTGAAGGCAATCAAGGCGGGCAAATCTTCCATCGGCGGCCCATAGTGTATTGTTTGGCCCACATAGTAAACAAGAAAGCGGGGGATGGTAAAAACAAAGCCCAAATAGCAGGTCAACAGGCCGAAGACAGCTGCCCGACTGGGGGAGTCCTTTTTCGTCAGATGGAGCAGCATTTTCAAATAGCCCAGCAAAAACACCACGCTGCTGGTCAGCAGCAACAGGTGGAGCAGGTTGTCGGACACGGTGAGGATGATGCGATAGGACAAAAAGGTGCGCAACAACCCGAATGACTGCCAGACTAAAATGGCGGCGGCCCAAGATGTGGGAATCAGCTTTTCTTCCCCGTCATACCGGCGAGTTGTCCCCAATCCCCAAAAAGCAAGACCAGCCGCAATGCTCACCAGCCAATAGAGAATGTTGAATATATTGCTGGCGAATAAAGTCAGCAGCTTGCCGGCCAGCAAATCGGTGACAAGGTGGAACAGAGCAGTGGCAATCACAAAAAAGCCTACAATAATGCTTGTGATTCGCACGGTGGGCCGGCGCATAATGTGGGTTTGCGGGGTGGACGGCCTGCCCATGTAAAAGAACCACAAGACAACGCCGGTCAGGATGATAAGCCCATAAAACAAAGGCGGCATCATCCGGCTGCCAATATAAAAGCCGGTGTTATAGTCCATAAAGGAGAGCTGCAACACAATTCTGACAATCATGGTGACGAAAATGGAGAGACAGAATGTCAGCAAAATAGCGGTCGATAACAGCATAAAGGCAAATACGCTCCTTCTTTTGTCGGTGGGCCGTCTTTTGTGACAGGTTCGGCGCTATTGGGAAACGGAACCGCTTGCGGTTTCGCTGCCCGATTCACTACCGGATTCGCTACTTGATTCGCTGCTTGACTCGCTGCTTGACTCACTGCTGGATTCGCTGGCCGAGGCACTTTCCTCGGCGTCGGAAATCTCGCCGGAGAAGCCGGGCGCCGGTTCCTCAATGCCGGCTTGGGGCAAGGAGATGGTCGGCATGCCGATGGGCGGTATATTCTGGCCGATTTCAGTGCCGCCGGAGGTGGCGCCTTCCACATCGCGGATCGCCCCCAGATAATAGCCGCCGCTTTTTTGCGGGCGCATCTCATATTCCATATATTTAATAGGTGCGGGGGTGGAATTGCCGGACTCGTAATCCAGTGTCCAGGCGTTGGAGGGGGGCACATAACCGACCCGCAGGCATAGGACATCGCCTTTTTTTTCAATCTTTTCCACTTTTGGCATATAGACACCCACCTGCGCCGTCACCGGCACTTTGTAGGTTTTACTGTTCTCGTCGTAAACATAGCTCGACTCCATATCGGTGAAGCTTTGGTGCTGCACTTTCACATCGGGGCCAAACAGCTTGGCTGCCGCCACATCAATGTCGGAGGCGGGCACCAGCATTAATCCTAAATCGTCATAGGTAAAGCTGCCCCGCTTGTCCCCCAGCATGGTGGCCCAAATAGAATACTGCAAGAGAGCCAGCGGTTCGATATCGGCGGGGTTTTCAAAGGGAACAGGGTCAAACATCAGCACCGGCAGCAACTGCTTTTCAAAGCGGGTCTTTTCGCCGGAATTATTCAGCATTTTGGCTGTGATATCAATGGTAGCAAACACCGAAGCGATAACCCCAACGATAGCGAAAAAGATGACGACAATGATAAAAGGCATGGCGCCGGGGCGCTTATAATTTTTAAGAGATTTTTGTTTAGCCATATGATCGAATTCCTTTCGTGCCGGACGGTCAGCGAACTTGGCCGTTGCCGTAAACGATGTATTTTACACTGGTAAGCGCCGTAAGGCCCATGGGGCCCCGGGCGTGCAGCTTTTGGTTGGAGATGCCAATTTCGGCGCCAAAGCCAAATTCGCCGCCGTCGGTAAAGCGGGTGGAGGCGTTGACATAGACAGCCGCCGAATCGACAAGGGCGGTAAACCGGCGGGCATTGTCGTAGCTGCTGGTGACAATGGCTTCGGAGTGATGGGTGGAGTAGCGGGCAATGTGGTCAACGGCCTCGTCCAGCTGTTCCACCACTTTCACCGCCAAAATGTAATCATTAAACTCGGTGGCGTAATCCTCGTCGGTGACGGCAATGACACAGCGCCCCAAAATGCGCTGTGTTTCGGGGCAGCCCCGCAGCTCCACATGGTATGTATCCAAGCGCGCTTTGGCTTTGGGCAAAAATGCCTCGGCCACCGCCCGGTGTACCAAAAGGGTTTCGGCCGCGTTGCAGGTGGAGGGCCGGGAGCACTTGGCATTGAAGATAATATTCGCCGCCATTTCCAAGTCGGCGCTGTCGTCCACATAAACATGACAGTTGCCGGCCCCGGTTTCAATGACAGGCACGGCGGCGTTTTGCAGCACCGCTTTAATCAGCCCGGCTCCGCCCCGGGGAATCAGCACATCCAACAGACCGGTCAGCTTCATCATGGCGTTGGCGCTGTCCCGGCTGGTGTCTTCCACCAGCAGAATGATATCTTCCGGCAGCCCGGCGCAGGCGATGGCGGCCCGCATCAGGGCCACCAGGGCTTTGTTGGAATGAATGGCCTCTTTGCCGCCCCGCAAAAGGCAGCAGTTGCCGGATTTAAGGCAGAGGGTGGCGGAATCGACGGACACATTGGGGCGAGACTCAAAGATGATGCCCACCACGCCCAAAGGCACCCGCACCCGGCGCAGTTCCAGGCCGTTGGGCCGCACGGCGCCAAAGTCCACTTCGCCGCAGGGGTCTCCCAGGACGATCAGCTGACGCACGCCGTCGGCCATTGCGAAAAGGCTTTTCTCGCTTAGCCGCAGCCGGTCCTGCATCACATCGGAAATGCCGTTGTCGGCGGCGGCGGCCAGGTCTTTGGCATTGGCGGCCAGCACGGCGGCCATGTTGGCTTTATCACAAAGGGCGTCGGCAATGGCTGCCAGCGCCGCGTCTTTTTGCAGGGTGGAGGCAGTTGCAAATTGCCGGGCAGCCTCTTTTGCTTTTTGCCCAAGGGCGACTACAGATTCCATAAAGGCGCCAATCCTTTCTCAGACTTTTGGAAAGTGCTCAGGGCCGGGCGGCAAAGAAAGTGCCGACGCTGCCACCCTCCAAAACGGTGTAAATGGACTCGGGGTTTTTGCCGTTGATAATGGTCATGTCAATGCCCGCCTCGGTGGCCAGTTTGGCGGCGTGTATTTTTGTCACCATGCCGCCGGTGCCCCGGTTGCTGCCGGTACCTGCCGCAATCGATTCAATATAATCGTCAATTTGTTCCACTCGGGGAATAAGGGTGGCGTCGGGGTTGGTGGTGGGGTTGGCGGTGTACAGCCCGTCAATGTCACTTAAAATGATCAGAATATCGGCGCCGGTCAGTTGGGCAACCTGGGCGGAAAGGGCGTCGTTATCGCCAAATTTCAGCTCCTCCACCGCCACGGTGTCGTTTTCATTGACAATGGGCAACGCCCCCAAATCCAACAGGCGCATGAATGTATTGCGGACATTTTCCAGGCGGTCAGGATGATCGGTCACATCCCGGGTCATCAGTATCTGGGCCACTGTGTGGTTGTATTCGGCAAACATTTTGCCGTACAGATGCATCAGCTCGCACTGGCCCACGGCGGCGGTGGCCTGTTTGGTGGGCACGTCGGAGGGCCGTTCTTTCAGCCCCAGCATCCCCGCCCCCACGCTGATGGCGGCGGAGGTGACCAAAATAATTTCGTACCGGGCGTTTTTCAGGTCGGACAGCACTTTCACCAACCGCTCCATCACCCGCACATTGATCAGCCCCGCCGGATAGGTGAGGGTGGAGGTACCCACTTTCACCACAATACGCTTTCTTTCTTTTTGCACTGTCTCTTGGCTCATTTCCATTTCCTCAATTCATTCCTGTTCTTCCATACGCTGAATGACCAGCTTGGTAATGCGGTTGTCGCTTACGCCGGCCACCGTTACCTGCAGCCCGTCGCTTTCAAAGCTTTCACCAGGTTCGGGAATATGATGGAGCTTTTCCAGCGTCCACCCGCCCAGGGTATTGTAATCACTTTCAAAATGTTTGTTGTCGTAATCGATAATCTCGAAAAACTGGCTGATGCCCATGTCGCCGGTCACTTCAAAGCGCCCATCGTCCAGCATCAGAATATCCTGCTCAATTTCGTCGTCTTCGTCCCAAATCTCGCCCACCAGCTGCTCCAACACGTCCTCCATGGTCACAATGCCAAGGGTGCCGCCATAGTCGTCGGTGACGACGGCAATATGATTTTTCGTCCGTTTAAATTCACCCAGCAGGCTGCTTAAACGCATGGTTTTGTGAATGAACATGCAGGGGGTCATAATGGCACGCAAATTCAGAACTTTGTCCTTCATCGCCGCTTCCAGCACGTCCCGGGCCTTGACGACGCCAATTAAATTGTCAACGGTTTTTTCATACACCGGCATACGGGAGTATTTTTCCTCCAGCACAGTGTCGATAATGGTCTGGCGGTCGTCGGCAATGTCAAGGGCCACCAAATCCACCCGGGGGGTCAAAATCTCCTGAGCCGTGATATCGCCAAATTCCAGGGCGGACTGCACCAGTTCGCTTTCCTGCTCGTCCAGCACGCCTTCTTCTTCAATGGTCTCAATGATGTATTTCAGCTCTTCCTCGGTAACGGAGGGGGGGCGGTCTTCTTCATCCCGCTTGCCGGACACCGCCCGCACCAGCCGGATAAACGGGGCGGTAATAGGCGTCATAGCCCACATGAGAAACAAAAGAAAATTGGCCACGCCCAGCGCGTACTTATCGGCGTGCTCTTTGCCATAGTTTTTGGGCAGCAACTCGCCAAAAATCAAAACCAATATGGTCATCACCACGGTGGAAACGGCGGCGCCCGCCGCGCCAAAGGCCTTCGTGGCCAACACGGTGGCCAGCGAGGCCGCCCCAATATTGACAATATTGTTGCCCACCAGAACGGTGGATAAGATTTTGTCGTAATGGCGGTTCACCTTGACAACCGCTTGCGCTTTTTTTTCGCCGTCTTCAGCGGCGTTTTTCATGCGGATCATATTCACTGCCGAAAAAGCGGTTTCAATGGAAGAAAAAAATGCCGAGGCACATAAAAGCGCTGCCAGTGCCCCATATGATAACCAGTCTGAGCTGTCCAAAATTGTCTCCTCCTGCCAAAATAAACGGGTCGGGCCGCCGTCGGGCGCTGCCACATGACATATTACACCCATTATCACATTATTCTAGCAAAAAAAAGCGCAACTCACAATATATTCAGGCATTAATTTACATCCTATCTATATTTTACGATGCACAGCGAATTCGCCAAAGCTTTTATCTGACTGCCGAACCATGCTTAAACGGCATAAGTATGTCTGGCCGATGCGCAAAGCAAATGGTTGATGCCGAGATCAAATAACACTGAAGCAGACGTATAGCCTGCTGTAATGCTATGATTGATCGGTACCAACGCTTTTCTTTTCCCCACAAAAGCGCCACGGAACCTTGTGTCTAACCCGGCGTTTTCCCATACATAAAAACGCCGGCTCAAAAAGAGGCGGCGCTTGTTACTACGGTGCTTTTACTTTTTCGCTTTGCTGACGGCTTTCATCCGCTCCTGGTTGGATAAGATTGCTTTGCGCAGCCGAATGCTTTTAGGCGTCACTTCAATCAGTTCGTCTTCGGCAATAAATTCAATGGCTTCCTCCAGCCCCATTTTCTTGGGTGTCGTCAGCCGCAGCGCTTCATCGCTGCCCGATGCCCGCATATTGGTTACATGCTTCTTTTTGCAGACGTTTACCGCCAAATCCTCCTGTTTTGGGGAAACCCCCACCACCATGCCCTCGTAGACGGGAACGCCGGCGCCGATGAAAAGGGCGCCACGCTCCTGGGCATTGTAGAGGCCGTAGGTTACCGCCTCGCCGCTTTCAAAAGCGATGAGGGAACCTGTGACCCGCCCGGGCATATCCCCTTTGTAGGGCTGGTAGCTGTGGAAAACAGCGCTTAAAATACCCTCGCCCCGGGTATCAGTCAAAAATTCACTGCGGTAGCCAAACAGTCCCCGGGAGGGAATATGAAATTCCATCCGCATCCGGCTGCCTTGGGGGGTCATGTGCACAAGCTCCCCTTTGCGCCGGCCCAGCTTTTCCATGACAGGCCCTACGCCTTCCTCTGGCACATCCACGACCAGGCGCTCAATCGGTTCGCAGTGGACACCGTCTATCTCCCGGTACAGCACCCGGGGTGGGCCTACCATAAACTCGTAACCCTCCCGGCGCATATTTTCAATCAGGATAGAGATATGCATTTCACCCCGGCCGCATACTTTGAAGCTTTCGGTGGTTTCTGTTTCCTCCACCCGCAGCGAAACGTCCTTTAAAAGCTCTCGGAACAGCCGGTCCCGCAGCTGCCGGGAAGTGACATATTTGCCCTCGCGCCCGGCAAAAGGCCCATTGTTGACCGAGAATGTCATCTCCACTGTCGGCTCGCTGATTTTGACGAAGGGCAGCGGCGCGGGGTTCTCTCCGTCACAGATTGTATCGCCGATGGTGATGCTGTCCACACCTGAAATGCAGACAATATCGCCCACAGTGGCGCTTTCCGCCGGCACCCGGTTAAGGCCGTCCACTTGGTAAAGGGCAGTTACTTTACCCTTGTAAGGCTGCCGGATGGCGTGGCAATCGCAAATGGTGATGTCCTGCCCCTGGCGCACCCGCCCCGCCGTCACCCGTCCGATGGCGATGCGGCCCACATATTCATTGTAGTCGATGGAGGACACCAACATTTGCAGCGGGGCGTCCTCCTCCCCTTCCGGCGCGGGAATATGGCTTAAAATCATGTCGAAGAGAGGGGCCAGGTTCACCCCCTCCTCGTTGGGGGAAAGGCTGGCGGTGCCCGCCCGCCCCGAACAATAGACAATGGGGCTGTCGAGTTGCTCTTCCGAGCCGTCCAAATCCAAAAGCAGCTCCAGCACTTCGTCGCCGATGTCGCCGGTGCGGGCGTCGGGCCGGTCCACTTTATTCACCACGATGATGACAGGGTGCCCCAGCTCCAGCGCCTTTTGCAGCACAAAACGGGTTTGAGGCATTGGCCCCTCAAAGGCGTCCACCAGCAGGAGCACGCCGCTTACCATACCCAGCACCCGCTCCACTTCGCCGCCAAAATCGGCATGGCCGGGGGTATCCACAATATTGATCTTGACCCCTTTGTAGGTGGCGGAAGTGTTTTTAGCCAGGATGGTGATGCCCCGTTCCCGCTCTAAATCATTGCTGTCCATCACCCGCTCCATCACGGCCTGGTTTTCCCGAAAGACGCCGCCTTGCTTAAGCATCTCATCCACCAGCGTGGTTTTGCCGTGGTCGACGTGAGCAATGATGGCGACATTGCGTAAATTTTCTCTTTTCATACAAACGTCCTAACTGATTGCCGCACCCGAAAAACGGATTGCGAATAGCAATATTTTTACAACTGTATTATTATAACGCGCTATGCGCCCGATTACCAGAGGAAAATAAGAGGAATTTCACAATGAATGGCCCGCTTTTTTGGTCGTTTTGCGCGCCACCAGCCGTAAATGTTTTGTAAATTAGGCAGCTGTGACCACTTTCAGTCTTGTCATATAGAGGCAAAAATGGTACACTAAATGGTATCAATTTGTCGATCAAACGTGCTTTTGGGTGGAAACGGTTTTTTGCGGAAAACCGGCGTCCGCGTTTGATCTGCCGGCTTGCTGCACAACCCAAACGTCCTTCTCATTCCGATTTTTTACCGATTAGGTGGGGGTGGAACATACATGTCAATCGAACAAATCATAATACTGGCGCTGGCGGCCGTTCTGACCATCTTGCTGGCTGTCATTGCCATCCGGGCCATTTTGTTGGGGCATCATGCCCGGGAGACGAAGCAAGAATTTGACTACGACACCAAACTGCGGGCCGAGCGGAAAACCCGGGCAGTGCGCCATCTTTCCCAGCTGATTACTTGCGAAACCATTTCTTACCGGGAGAGTGTGGAAAAAGAGAAAGAGTTCCAAAAGCTGCACCGGCTTTTGGCGCGTTTTTATCCCAAGCTCCACGAAACCAGCCAAATGATTACCTTTGACAACGCGCTGATGCTGCGTTGGAAAGGCAAGCACCCCAAAGAGGCGCCCATTGTGCTGATGGCCCACATGGATGTGGTGGAGGCGGGCGGCATTTGGCAGCACCCACCCTTTGCCGGCGATGTCGATCCCGAGGGGAATATCTGGGGCCGGGGCGCGGTGGACTGCAAGGCGACGCTCTGCGCCATTTTTGAAGCCGCGGAAGCCCTGGCCAAAGAGGATTTTAAACCCGACCGGGATATTTATATTTTTGCCTCCGATTCCGAGGAGATTATGGGATCGGGCGCGCTGCGGGCGGTGCAGTACCTGCGCAGCAGCGGCATCACCCCTGCCCTTGTGGTGGACGAAGGCGGCTTTATTCAAAACGAACCCATGCCCGGTTTAACCGGCCTTTACGCTATGGTGGGTGTGGCTGAAAAAGGATATGGCGAAGTGAAGCTGACCGCCATTTCCCGCGGGGGACATGCCAGCCTGCCCCAAAAGAACACCCCCCTTGTCCGGTTGGGCCAGCTGATGGTGTATATGGACAACCACAATCCTTTCAAGCGTAATTACAGCCCGGAAGTCCGCAAAATGCTGGCTTCCATGGCCAAAGATAAGCCTTTTCGCAGCCGGCTTTTATACGCCAACCTGTGGCTCTTTGGCGGCATTGTCGCTGGGCAGCTGGCCAAGAAAGCACCTTCGGTCGCCGCACTGTTGGCCACAACGTGCAACTTCACCATGGCCGAAGGTTCCGCCGCCGCCAATGTCATTCCTTCGGCGGCCTCTGTCACCGCCAATCTGCGCTTTTCCGCCCACGAGAATATGGATGTTTCCCTGGCCAAACTGGAAGCAATAGCGAAAAAATTTGACGTGGACATTCAGTCGGTGGTGGGGCACGACAGCCCCGAACCGTCGGTCTTTTCCGGCCCCAGCTTCCAGCTGGTGAGAAGCACGATTGAAACCGTATTTCCCGGTGTGGGCGTTGTACCCAGCGGCCTTTCCGCCGCCACCGACGGCCGCTACTTCACCTCCATTTGCCCGTGTTGCGTGCGGTTTTCCCCTTTGTTCCTTACCCCGGCCCAGCGTGGCGCCCTTCACGGCGTAGACGAGCACATCAGCGCCCAGTCGCTATTTAAAGCCATTGACTTTTACACCGAGCTGATTACAGGCTGTGATAAGCTTCAGGATGTTTCAGAACCCGGTGAAGAGCCTGCTTAGTTGTTATATGTTGCAAATAAAAGGGGCGGCCTCCCACCATCCAGCATCGCGCCTTGCGCTTGAGGATGGAACGGGTGCCGCCCCTGCCTTATCAAATGAATAGGTGAATAGGCCCCTAAAAGAGCCCCGCCAGATTGGACACGCCCACCGACAATACCCCTACAATAATGCCGCTGACCAGAACGCCGCATAAAATGGCGACAAGCGACGGAACCAACCGCAGGCGCAGGATGGCCGCCACCAAAGCCCCTGTCCTGGCACGGGGGCCCGGCAGCGGATTGGCCACAAAGCGCGCCAGCCCCGCTAGCTCGTACCGGCCTATTTTTTGGGCTGTGCGGTCCGCCTTGTTTATGACCCGCTTAAAAAACGGCCCGATGAACTTCTGC
>JAVBNO010000065.1:0-51003 GCA_031551485.1 Oscillospiraceae bacterium | reverse complement strand
GGATTCGCGAGCCGCGATCTAAAAACACTCCCCCGGAGTGTTTTTACCGCCGGTGGCGCACGATCTGTTCGAATACATTCCCACTGCAAAAACAAAAACCACCTTTCGGTGGTTTTGTTTTTGGTGGGAGCGGGTGGATTCGAACCACCGTAGTCGTCAGACAACAGATTTACAGTCTGCCCCCTTTGGCCGCTCGGGAACACTCCCATATTAAATTGTCAATATCGCGCGGCAACCATCCGAACCTTATATGGTTTTTTCGGCACTTATTTTTGCAAAAAATAAGTGGAGCTGGTGGACGGATTTGAACCCCCGACCTGCTGATTACAAATCAGCTGCTCTACCAGCTGAGCTACACCAGCCCATGCAGCGACAAACGTTAATATACCATACGCCAGCCCAAAAGTCAACCGATATGCAGACATAAATTCATGGTTATCGCAAAATCAAAATCGGGCCATTACTCTGCCGATTTCACCCTTGTCAATTCGTCCAGTGTAAGGGAATAGGCAGGCCAAAACTCCTGCAAAAACATCTCCGCCTCCGGCAAGGCCAATGCCCGGATGGCCTGTAACGTGCTGGCACCGGCGTCGGCAAATTCCCGGTTGCCCATTTTCTCTTCTTCGGCACATTTGATAAGGGCCGAGATTTTGTCCGCCGCCTTGACAAGGGCCTTGATATCCGGCGGCGCATCTTCGCCGTTGATATAGGGTTGAAAGCTGCCCCGCAAATCGGCGGGCAACATCGCCAGCAGCCGTCTTTGGGCGTCAGCCTCCACACCTTTGTAAGAAGCTTTGATGCCCGGGTTATAATATTTGACCGGTGTGGGCATGTCCCCCGTCAAAATTTCCCCGGCATCGTGATAAAGGGCATATAACACGACCTGGGCCGGATCAAGCGTTTTGCCCAGTCTCTCTTTGCCCAGCACCGCCAAACCATGGGCAATCAGCGCCACTTCCAACGTATGCTCGCTGACATTTTCGGGGCTGGCGTTGCGCATCAGCCCCCACCGGCGGATATATTTCATGCGGGAAAGTAATGCAAAAAAATGATGGCTCGCCATACTGCCCCTCCTTAGTTTTCTTGGTCGTTCATCAATTATACTACACCAACGGCGAATTGGAAATAAGCATTTTATTTCGAGGGTAAATATGGTATAATTTCACTGTCTTTGCATCGTGGTCCAGTCGGCCCCAAGTGAAAAAAATGTTTTTGTTGCTCTTGGGCGACAAAATTCGCTCTTAATTTGTACTTATGATGGGTAAAGCGAACCGTGCAAAAGCAATTTTTGAACAAAATGCGGGAGCGTACAGAATCTATGGACAAGTTTTTAGAAAAAAGAGGACGGACAGCTACCTTTGTGTTTGCGCTTGTCATGGCGGCGCTGGTCTTTCTTCCATATGTCATTTATGACAAGGGATATTTCTTTTATTACGGGGATTTTAACGTGCAGCAAATCCCCTTTTATCAGCTTGTGCATGAGTGCATCCGCACCGGTGACATCGGCTGGAATTGGTACACCGATCTGGGGGCCAACTTTATTGGTTCCTACAGCTTTTACAATCTCTTCAGCCCCTTTTTCTGGCTTACCATCCCCTTTCCCACCAGCTTTTTGCCTCACTTGATGGCGCCGCTGCTTGTTTTGAAGACTGCCTGTGCCGCCCTCACCTCCTATATCTATTTGCGGCGCTATGTCTCTTCCAATTATTATGCCTGCATAGGCGGGCTTTTGTATGCCTTTTCGGGATGGGCCGTCTACAATATCTTCTTTAACCACTTCCACGAGCCTATGATCTTTTTCCCGCTGATGCTTTACGCCCTTGACGAGCTGATCTTAAATAAGCGCAAAGGCCTGTTCGCCGTTACGGTGGCCATTAACGCCGTCGTCAACTACTGGTTCTTCATTGGCGCCGCCGTCTTTGCCATCCTTTACTTTTTCTTCCGGGCCACTGCTTCCGACACCCGGCTTTCCTTGGGCAAAATAGGCACCGCCCTTTTTGAAGGCATTTTGGGGGTGGCGTTGTCCGCTTTTGCGTTGCTGCCCTCGGTGATGGCGCTGATGGGCAACCCCCGCACCGGGCTGGACGAGCTTTTAACCGGGTGGAACTTTTTAAGCTATTACCAGTCCCAGCGGTATCTGGGCATCATTCACGCCATGTTTTTGCCGCCGGATATGCCGGCGCTGCCCAACTTTTTTAACGAGCACGGCGCCCAGTGGGCGTCACTGGCCGCTTATCTGCCGCTTTTTGGCATGGCGGGGGTGCTGGCTTACCTGTTCACCCGCAAAAAAGACTGGCTAAAAAAAATGTTGCTTCTCTGCTTCTTTTTAGCGATGGTGCCCGGCCTGAATTCCATTTTCATCCTCTTTAACCACTCCTACTATGCCCGCTGGTTTTACATGCCGCTGTTGCTGATGTCGCTGGCCACCGTAACTGTGCTGGAGGCCCCCGAAGCCCACAATCTGCGCCGGGGGGTGCGATGGCAGGCCATTGTAACCTTCGTCATCATTTCTGCCGTGGCTTTTATACCGGTGAAAGGCGACAACGGCAGTTTGACCTTTGGCATTTACAAAAGCGCCGAGCGGTTTTGGGTCTCTGCGTCCGTTGCTTTGGTTGCCCTGCTGTTGCTGGTCATATTGACCGAGTGGTATATTGAACACCCCAAATTTAAATCGATGCTGGCGGGGGGCCTCGCCCTTTTCTGCATTCTCTATTCCATCACGCTGATGGGCGAGGGGCGCTTTACCTTTAGCGAAACCGACTGGATTGCCGATGTGGGGCTGGCCGGCCGGGATGAGCTGGAGATGGATGACAGCGTATTTGCCCGCACCGATATTTTTGAGGGCCGGGACAATTTGGGTATGTTTTGGCATTTGCCCAATATTCAGGCGTTTCACAGTGTGGTGCCCGCCTCGATTATGGAGTTTTATCCCAAGGTGGGGGTGAAGCGGGACGTTTCCTCCAAGCCGGAAACCCGTTTTTATGCCCTGCGGTCGCTGCTTTCGGTGCGGTGGCTCTTTGTGGGCGAAAACCAAAAGCCGGAAAACCAGCCGCCTATGTCCGGTTATTCCCTGCGCAGCACCCAATTGGGCTATCATCTCTATGAAAATGATAATTTCCTGCCTATGGGCTTTTCCTACGATTATTATATTGACACGGCCAGCCTTGAATCGGTACAAACGGACGACCGCAGTTTCCTGCTGATGCGGGGGCTGTATCTGGAGGATGAGGCCGCTATCTTGCGCAACAGCGACATCTTGACGCCGTTGCCCTACGACCAGTTTGAAGCGTTTGATTATGACCATTATACCGCCGATGTGGCCGCACGACGCACCATGACTTCCGACAGCTTCACCCGAGATAAAAAGGGCTTTACCGCCACCACCAATTTCATAACCGGGCGCCTTGTCTTCTTTAGTGTGCCTTACGAAAAGGGGTGGAGCGCCACGGTAAACGGCCAACCGGCTATTGTTGAAAAAGCCAACATCGGCTTTATGGCGGTGCGGGTGCCGCCGGGCGCCGCCACCATCCGCTTTCATTATGAAACACCTGGGCTGACATACGGCATCATTCTCACTGCCGCCGCCTTGCTGGTGTTGGGCGCTTATCTGCTATTTGCCCGCCATCCATTTGGCGGCGCCCGCAAAAAAGAAAAAATCTACATCCCGCCCATTCCCCCGTCCCCCAAACGGAACCAAACCCCCGCGCCGGACGATAGGCCCACCATGGCGCCCCCGGAAAAGGCTCCGCCGGAGCAGCCGCCGCCAAACGGGGGCGAAAACCGGGAAAGCATGGGGATTCGATGGCAAAAGTTTGCCGAACTGCTGGATGAAGAGGAAGACAAATAGGCCCCCAGGCCCAAAACACCGAGGATAGAAGTATGAACGCAAATGTATTTTATTTGGTCATCCCTTGTTACAACGAAGAAGAAGTGTTGCCCGAAACCGTCCGCCGGGTAAGCGAGAAGCTGCACGGCCTGGTGGACGCGGGCCGTATTGCCCCCGAAAGCCGGGTGCTGTTTGTGGACGACGGCAGCCGGGATCGCACCTGGGCGTTGATTGACGCCTATGCCGCCGAGGACAAAATGCTGGGTGGTCTGAGACTTTCCCGCAACCGGGGGCACCAAAACGCCCTGATGGCCGGGCTGAGCGTAGCCAAGGAGCACGCTGACATGGTAGTGTCGATGGACGCCGATTTGCAGGATGACATTGACGCCATTGACGCGATGATTGACAAATACAACGAGGGTTGCCAAATTGTTTATGGCGTACGCAGCGACCGCACCACCGACACCGGCTTTAAACGGGGCACCGCCCAAAGTTTCTACAAGCTGATGAAGCTATTGGGGGCCGATATCATTTACAACCATGCCGACTATCGCCTGATGAGCAAACGAGCATTGGAGGAGTTGTTCCGTTACAAAGAAGTAAACCTTTTTTTGCGGGGCGTCGTTCCTTTGATTGGCTTTCAGACGGCCATTGTGCCCTATAAACGCGGGGAGCGGTTTGCCGGAGAATCCAAATATCCGCTGAAAAAGATGCTGGCTTTTGCCATCAACGGCATCACCTCTCTTTCCATCAAGCCCATTCGCCTGGTTACCTTTGGCGGCCTGTTCATTTTTGTGGCCAGCCTGCTGGCACTTGTCTGCCTGCTGTTCATTCGTCTGCTGGGTTACACTGTCCAGGGGTGGACCACCCTGATGGGGTCGGTATGGGCGTTGGGCGGCATTCAGCTGTTAAGCCTTGGGGTCATTGGCGAATATGTGGGTAAAATCTATATGGAGACAAAAGCGCGCCCCCATTTTGTCATTGAGGAAATACGGCTGCGATAGTCGATAAACCCATTTGTGCCCCTGTGGCCGCTTCTGCATATATTGTACTAATGTACAATTGATGAAGGAGCGGTTTTGTTATGTCTGTCGAAAATTCGAAACAAAAATGGTCCTCTCCCGTTGGTCAATCCCGCCCTGCCGCCGATGTTGTGCCAACCGTCGCCACACCCATCCCCATTTCGCCCCAACCGGGCAGCAGACCGTCGGCCCCCAAAACGCCCCAAAAGCCGCCGTCTCATCCTATCGAACCTCCGAAGCGGCATTCCTCCCCTACATACCCAAAACCACCCAGCCCCCCCGAATCGCACCTGGGGCCGCACCCAGAACCACGTCCAGAGCCGCGCCCGGAGCTGCGCCCGGAGCCGCGCCCGGAACCTCGCCCGGAGCCGCCGCCCCATCCTTCCGAACCGTTTTACCCCTGGCCCCCAGCTCCGCCGCCGCCCCACCCCCCCGAACCCTTTAACCGCGTGCTAGTGGCGCGGGCCAATGTAAAAGGCAGTGTCCTGGCGCCTTTGGTAGAGGGCGATGTGCGATTTTACAGTGTCGACAACGGCACCCTGATTGAAGCGGATATCAGAGGATTGCCCGACTATGTGGCCGGCAAGGCCGTAGGGCCGTTTTTCGCCTTCCATATTCACGAAAATGCCGACTGCGGCATGTCTGTTGGGCCCGATCCTTTTATGGCAGCCGGCAGCCACTATAACCCTACCAACACCCAGCACCCTTACCATTTGGGGGATTTTCCCATGCTGCTGTCCAACGGCGGCGTCGCCAAAATGTCCTTTATGGATGACCGGCTGGATCCCAAAAAGTTGATTGGTCATACGGTGATGGTACATCGCGATTTTGACGATTACCACACCCAACCCACAGGGAATTCCGGTCCCCGCATTGCCTGCGGCGCCATCCGCAAAGTATAATACTATCAGTTTAATTTTACCATGAACTACCTAAAGTGTAATTTGTTTCATGGAATTGAAAAATATATTCGGCAAATACATAGCCAGCAAAACCGTTCTCCCGCGAAGCCCAGGCGTTTCCCGCGCGCCTATGCCCTCACCCTAAGGATGGGGGTGGGGGAAACCATGTGGTTTCCCCAAAAAATGTTTTTGCATACTTTTTGCGCCAAAAAGTATGGGCCGGTCGCGGCCCGAGCGACAGGCTATATCTTTGCCGAAGCGGCTGCACGTCTGCTTTAATTCGATTAAATACCGGCACCAATATCGATCCTTTTTCTCCTGCATGCTTCGCACCCCAGCACAGACCAAAACAGTTCTCCCCATAGCCTAGGCGTTTCCTGCGCACATTTGCCCCCACCCTAAGGATTGGGATTTGGGGAAACCATATGGTTTCCCCAAAAAATGTTTTTGCATACTTTTTGCGCCAAAAAGTATGGGCCCGTCGCGGCCCGAGCGACAGGCTATATCTTTGCCGAAGCGGCTATATCTCTGCTTCATTTCTATATTAATATCGGCCCTAATGTTTTTTCTTTTTCACGCCTTTTGCCAAAAGCGTTGCAACCCAGCGCGGCCCGAGCGACATGCTATATACCTGCCGGAGTGGCTGTACCTCTGCTGTACTTTTACTTGATATTGGTACTCATGCTTTTTCTGCAGCGCGAAAGCGCCGCCAAACCCTACGCCTAGCACGGGGCTTCGCTATTTAAAAAGGTACTGCTTGCCAAATGCAAGCAGTACCTTTTTTGAGTTTATTTCACTACGCAAGTTCCACAGTCTTTGGTGAACAGCGCTTCAATCGCCGCTTTTTCCGTCACCGCAAGCCCGAGGCGCAAAAGAGTCTCCCGGCAGCCACAGTCCGGCGCAATGCGATACCACACAGCACCTTTACCTTGGGCATTGGCAAGTGCCGACCGTACAAGACCGTCGCAGATAGAATCATCGGCGGCGTCCAACGCCTCCACCTGCGCTACGTCGCCCTCTTGCTCCGGCAGCACCATCAGCCTCACAAATCCAATGGGTGCTTCAGCCGCTAAAGCGCTATAGGTAATGAAGCCGTCGGAGGTCTCCCCCGGCACAAAGCGAATCATTTCCCCCGGCCCCCGTTTCCTTTGCCGCCAGAACGGCCACCGCCTGTGGGCTTGGTGGACGATCCGGCCCCGCTCTTGAAACCGCCGCCTTCTTTGGAATAGGGTTTGCTTTGATAAGGCTTTTGGCCCTGGCCCTCTTCCCGGCGCTTGTAGGGACGCGGCCCGTCTTTGAAGCCGCCGCCTTCTTTGGAATAGGGCTTGCTTTGATAAGGCTTTTGGCCTTCTCCCGCTTCCCGGCGTTTATAGGGGCGCGGCCCGTCTTTGAAGCCGCCGCTATCTTTGGCGTAGGGTTTGCTTTGATAAGGCTTTTGGCCTTGGCCTTCTCCATCGTCCCGGCGTTTGGACGGACGCGGCCCGTCTTTGAAGCCGCCGCCCTCTTTGGAATAGGGTTTGCTTTGATAAGACTTTTGGCCTTGGCCCTCTCCATCTTCCCGGCGCTTATAGGGACGCGGCCCGTCTTTGAAGCCGCCGCCCTCTTTGGAATAGGGTTTGCTTTGATAAGGCTTTTGGCCTTGGCCTTCTCCTTCTTCCCGGCGCTTGTAAGGACGCGGGCCGTCTTTGAATCCGCCGCCTTCTTTGGAGTAGGGCTTGCTTGAGTAGGGCTTTTGCGCTGCCGCGCCTCTGGAGGCTGTTTTGGCGGGAGTCGGCATCTCTTTGACGGCGCCTCGCAACGCGCCCACTTCTTTTGGGGTCAGCTCCCGCCACTCGCCCGGCTGGAGCATGCCCAACTTAATGGGGCCGATAGAGATACGCCGCAGACGGGCAACTTCCAGCCCTACTGCTTCGCACATCCGGCGGATTTGGCGGTTTTTGCCCTCCCGGATGGTAATTTGCAGCACAACCCGGCCCGGCTCTTTGGATACGACCTGCACCACAGCCGGCGCCGTCATTTCGCGGTTCCCATCCTGGCCGATATCGACACCGGCAGCCAGCTGGGCTGCTTGCTCGTCGGTTACATCGGGGCGCACGGTGGCCCGGTAGGTTTTGCTGACATGGTGGCTGGGGTGCATGATGTAGTTGGCAAAATCGCCGTCGTTGGTCAACAGCAAAAGACCCTCGCTGCCCATATCCAGCCGCCCAACAGGATAAACCCGCTCATTGAAACCTTCCAAAAGCTCGGTGATGCATTTGCGGCCTTTGTCGTCGCTGGTTGTGGTGACATAGCCCCGGGGCTTATTCAACATCAGATAGACATCGCGCTTTCGCGCGGCAATTTCCACCCGCTGCCCATCAATGGCAATAATGTCATTGGCAGGGTCCACGGCGTAGCCGGCCGCCGCTTTGTGGCCGTTGACCTCAATGCGCCCTGCCTTGATGTATTCCTCTGTCTTGCGGCGGGATAAAATGCCCCTGTCCGACAGGTATTTTTGTATGCGTATGGTTCGTGCCACTTTGTTTTCCTCCCAAAATGTATAACATCCGTTTTCAATTCGTTTATAATATGCCCCATAACACATCCTGCAAACCTCGGCTATCCCGTGGGGCAAAGCCCTGAGGAATGCTGGCCGTGGCTACAAGAGGAATGCTGCTGACTTTTTCGCCGTCTATAAATATATCCAACCGGCCCACCACATCCCCTTTTTGCACCGGCGCATAGACAAACCGGGGTAAAAAGACAGTGTGGGATATCCGGTAAAATTCACTTTCCGCCATGGGTAGCGCCGCCGAGTTTTGTGGTACAACGCCCACCTCCGCAGCCGTTCCCCCCACCACATGTACCGTAAAATGTTCCGGCACCGTGGGCGGCTGCTGTATGACCATCCGGTCAAAATAGCGTTGATACAGCGCCGTTTGGGTGTCCCAATCGTCCGGCGCGTCCAACGTCACACAAATAAGGGTAACATCCTCCTGGCAGGCCGCCGTCACAAGGCACCGCCCCGCCTCTTTGGTGAACCCGGTTTTGCCGCCGATTGTCGCCGAATAAAGGGATAAAAGCCGATTGTGGTTGCTCAGCCACCGGTCATAAGGCGGGTTGCCATACTGAAGCTTGGCGCTTTTGCAAGCCGTAATTTTGGCAAAATGCTCATTGGCCATGGCCGCCCTGAAAATGACGGCCATATCATAAGCCGTAGAATAGTGGTCGTCGGCACTCAGGCCCGATGGATTGGCGAAATGGGTGTCGTGCAGGCCCAACTCGGCCACCCGTGCGTTCATCATGTCGGCAAAAGCCGGAACGCTGCCCGCAATTTTGACGGCGGCGGCATTGGCAGCGTCGTTGCCCGAGCTGAGCAGCATGCCATAGGCCAGCGTGCGCAGGGTGACGATGTCCCCCTCCACAAGGCCCATGGAGGAACCCTCCACGATAATAGCCTGCGGATCCACCACAAACGGCTCATCCAGCCCCGGCTGCTCCAAGGTGATCAGGGCTGACAACACTTTGGTGGTGCTGGCAACACCCAGGCGGGTATTCTCATTTTGGGCAAACAGCACTCGCCCAGTGGACGCCTCCATGACCAACGCGGCTTTGGCGTTGACAGAAAAATGCGCGCCCTCCACAAGGTCGCTGGCTCTTGCGTCCTGTATGGCAAGACAAATGCACACCGCCATCCCTATGACCAGCGCAATCAGCCACCGTAAATATTCCGTCCTCTTCATGGCAACACCCCCACCACGCCAGTATATGCGCGCGGCGAGGGCATTTTGCTTCCCACAGCCAAAAAGGGATAAAAGATGCACCCTTTAGATGAATTCTTCAGAGACGGTGGCTTCGGCGGTCTTGTCCTTGGCAAAGAAAGCGCTGACTTTATCCACCACGTCGGGCACCATATTGACAATGCGGTCAGCCGTGTTGTTGGCCGACGCCATTTGCAAAAGCTGCACTTTACCGTCTTTGTGCATGACCAAAAAAGCCAGCGGCTGAATGGTTACCCCACCGCCGGTGCCACCGCCAAACATTTCTTTGGGGCTTTGGGAAGGAAAATCGCTGCCACCGGTGCCAAAGCCAAAACTTACCTTGGAAACCGGAATGATGACCGTGCCGCTGGGCGCTGTAATGGGATCGCCGATAATGGCGTTTACATCCACCAGTGTGCGTAAATTTTTCAGCGCGTTTTCAGTCAGCTCGCCAATGGGATGTTGATTCATCGTACCGCACCACCTTATTGCAAATTCATTTTTACTATTGTCATTCCTTTGAGCCGGTTATACCGCCCGACGGGGATTTTTTACTTTGGGGAACAGCAGGCGCCACAAAAACGGCACGCCCAGCCGCAGCGCCGCGGCCAACACTACCCAGGGGGCCAACCTGATTTTGCCGCTTAGAAAAACTGCTTCCTCCCGCCCCAAAAACTCGGGGCAAAGGCGCACGTCGCAGCGACCCACCGTAAAAACATGCTGCAAAAAGGCATAGCCCGCCCAAAGATTGCGCTGCATCTTGCCATAGCGGATGCCGGCCTCGGCGGCGTCGTCCCCGCCCACGCGCAAGTGTAAAATGATGTCATCCAGCCGGACGTGTCTAAACAGAAAACCCATTTGCAGCCACAGCGGCTCGATGGTGTCGACAACAAGGGCAAGCATCTCAAAAAGCCTGTCGGCAGCGCTGCCTTTTCGCTGCTTGGTCGTTTTGGTTTTTTTCTCTTTTGCTTTGATCAGAGCGGCCTTTGGCTTTTCGGCCGCCTTGGCATCACTTTTTGGGGGGTAAATGGGGTAACGAAAAAAGGGATAACCCACTTTGGCGAAGAAGTCGCCGTCATAGCGCACATAGACCGTGACCGGAATGAACAGCACCGCGGCCAGCACGCCTAAAATGCCCAATAGGATATACAGGCCCATACGGCGCCCCCCTTCCCTTTCTGTTTTGATCGAAAGGCCAAAGGGCAGCCCTACTCCGCTTCACCCACGGCGACAGGGTCGTCCTCTTCCTCCTGCCAGCGGAGTTGATCGGGTGGATCGCCCGGCAGCTTTTCTTCGTCGTATTCATCGGTCTCAAATCCGATTTGCCCCTCCAGGTCGGAAGATTCGCTTTTGGCTTCCTCCCCTTCTCCCGGCCCGGGCAGCACCGGCGGCAGATCATCAATGCTTTCCAGCCCGAAACAGCGCAGAAAGACCGACGTCGTCCGATAGGCCAGCGGCCGGCCCGGCAAATCCATTCGTCCGCACTCCTCCACAAGGCCTTTTTCCACAAGGGAATTGACCACGCCGCCGCTGTCCACGCCCCGCACCTGTTCCACAAAGCTTTTGCTTACCGGCTGGTTGTAGGCGATGATGGCCAGCACCTCGAAAGACGCCTGGCTTAACGGCACATTGCGTTTGATCTCCAGCGCATTGCGGATGACCCCCGCATGGTCCGGCAAGGTAATCAGCTGATAACGGTCCTCCAGCCGCACCACTTTCAGGGGGATATCGGCCTCCTCCAGATGGTCGGCCAAATTGGCCGCCAGCCGGTGGACGGTTTCCGTATCTAAATCCAGCGCCTCGGCAATACGGGAAGCCTCCATCGGATCACCGCAGGCAAACAACACCGCCATAATCTCTTTTTGGTGGGGGTTTTGCTGCATTATGTCTTCCTCCGATTTTCCCCGTGGAAGCGGATGTTATCCTCCGACCCCTCCACTGAAATTCGTTTGGCTTTAATCAGTTCCAGCACCGCCAAAAAAGTGGCCACAACCAGCGAACGGTCGCCGGCGCTTTCGGCAAAAAGCTTGCCCAGTTTTAGTTGGGCACCGTGATAGAGGCGGCGGAGAATGTGCATAATCCGGCCATTAACTGACACCACCGGCCGCGCCACCAGCGGGGTGAAGACATGCGACTCCGGCGGCAGACGGCGTTTGCCTTTGCCCACGGCGTCGCCATAGGCGGCCAGCAACTCCACAGGCCGGTGGGTGAGGGTGTAGGTGGGATCCATTTCAATTTCCATGGACACCCGCACAAAGACCTCGAACCCGGTGGCCCGGCCGGCCAGCATGGCGGCGGCTTCTTTGCAGGCCTGATATTCTAGCAATTGGCCGATCAGCTCCCGTTTGGCCTTTTCGGTTTCTTCCTCGTACCGGGGCAACAGGCTGACTGTCTTAATGTAAATCAGGCGGGAGGCCATCTCCAAAAATTCGCTGGTCACTTCCAAATTGCGTTCTTTCAGCGAGCGGATATAGTCCATATACTGCTCGAAAAGCGAAAAAATTTCGATGTCCTGTATATTCAGTTTGTGGTTGGACAACAGGTGCAGCAAGAGATCCAGCGGACCTTCAAACTCAGCCACCCGAAAGCTTAGCTTTTCCATACCTACCTCGTTACAAAACGATGTCTTTGGCCCCAAACATTAATAGGGCAACCGGAACGACCCCAAAAAGAAGGTGGCTTTGTCAAGCCCTATGGCCAATCCGCTGGCCAGCCAGTGCAACGGCCCCGAAAGCCAACCCATCCACAGCAAAACGAAAATGCCGATCATAATATATCGCTCGTACTTCATGACCTGGAAGTAAGCCCTTTGCGGCAAAAAGGAATAAAAGAGCCGCGATCCGTCCAGAGGCGGCACCGGCAGCAAGTTGAAGACCGCCAAATATAAATTAATGTAGATCAGCAAGTATAAAATCAACATAAAAGTCTGGAAATAGACCGATGGGGTAAGTACATGAGAGGCCAGCACCAGCCCTTTGAACACCATCATGACAACCAGGGCGATAAGGATATTGGCCATGGGCCCCGCCGCCGCCACCAGCGCCATTCCCTGCTTGGGATTTTTGAAGGTGCGGGGGTTGACCGGAACCGGTTTTGCCCAGCCAAAGCCCAGAAAGACAAGGGCAAGGGAACCGAACAAGTCCAAATGGGCCAACGGGTTCAGCGTCAGCCGCCCCTCCCACCGGGCGGTGGTATCCCCCAGTTTATCGGCCACAAAGGCGTGGGCATACTCATGCAGCGGCAAACAGGTGAACAGCACAATGACGCTTACCACTTTGGAAAAAATATCAATGCGGTCAAAACTCATAAAGGAATCCTCCAAAAACAAACGCCCGTATGCCCACAACCCACAGCAATGCCAGACACAGCGCGCTGTATGACAAATGCGCCGATGAGAAAGTGCTTGCTTCTATGGTGATTATACCGTTTTAAAAGGTAAAAAACAAGGAAAAAGTGGTCGGACGCAGTCCCGAAAAAAGTGGGAGACGCGGTAGCGTCCCCCACTTTGGCTACATATCAACCAACGCCGCTTAAACAGCCCGTTGGACCTTGCCCGAACGTAAGCACCGGGTGCAGGCGTGGATGTGGCGGGGAGAACCCTCTACAAGCGCCTTCACTCTTTTTACATTGGGTTTCCAGCTGCGGTTGCTCCTCCGGTGGGAATGGGAAACCCTGATGCCAAAAGTAACACCCTTCCCGCAGATATCGCATTTTGCCATTTGTCTGCACCTCCTTTGCCTCTAAAAGTGTAACAGTGGTATTCTAACAGATATGACGCACAAAAGCAAGACAAAGTTTTACACTTTTGCAATTTGTCTTTTAGGCAGCTGTGCTGGTCTCCATCTTCAGCTTTTGGGGTTTGTAGAAAGAAATGGCGGCGTCGTTGACGACAATATTAGCCTCGGCAGCCCATTGATCGCACAATGCGTCAAAGGTGTCGCTGCGCAGACCGCCGACAATATCCCGTTTGACCGATTCCGTCTGGATATAGTTGGGGCTGGCGGCGGGATCCTGCCGGGAGACTACGTAATAGTAATAATCGTCCTCCACCAGCGTGGGAGTGTTGTAGGCCATTCCTTGCAGCGCGGCCAAAAACGTGGAGGTGTAGCTGGTGCTGTCATTGCGGATGACCATGTCGTAAGCCAGCGTCTGCTCCGCCACTTCGACGGTCAGCGCCACGTTGCTGGCGCCCAGCTGCGCCACCTGGTTTTCATAAATAAGCTGATAAAAATTTTCGCCTTCCTTGGCGCGCCGCAAATACTCGTCGGCCTGGGCCTTAGCCGCGGCGACAGCCGGCCCCTCCAAAGGCTCGCCCTGGGAGTTAATTTTGGCAAATACCACAAACCGGCTTACCGTATAGTTTTCGCCAAAATATTTCTGTTTTTCCGCCAGCGGAATCGCCTGGTCCCCGTCGTCCCGGTAGGTGTGGAACATGACGGCACTGGCTTTGTAGCTGGATGTGGCGTATCGCTCCACCGAGGTACGGGCAATGCCGTTTTGGGTGTAGTGGTCTGCCTGCTGGTCATATAAATAAGTGACATACTGGGCAATGTTGGACAGGTCGGACTCGGTCAGACTCAGCCCCAGTTGGGCGAACTGCTGGTCGATCACCAATATCCGCTTCATTTCCTTTGTCGCCAAATCGGTGATATATTCTCCGGCAGGCTGGTCGCCCACCTTTTCTTTAAACAGGTTTTTGATGACGATGTCCGGCGTGTAGGTGATCTCATACTCAGGAATACTTTCGCCACGGGCAATGGCGTCGGCGTCCGCTTGGGATTCCTCCGCTGCCCGCTCGTCTTCTTTGGCCGTGGTCACTTTATCCTTGGCGTCATAATAACCATTGACCATGCTGAACAGATATACGCCGGGAACAATTTTGTTTCCATCCAGTTCCATGACCCAATCCGGGCTGCTGCAACTGGCCGTCAAAATCATCATCATAACCGCCAAGCATAACGCTAAAAGCCTTTTTTCCGCTCTCATTGGTTTTTATTTCCTCCTGTACGTCCAAATCATGTAATTGATTTTATCATCGCTATGTTTTACCCAAAGTCCACAAGGTATTTTATCACAGAACATGTCGGTTGTCTACTGGCAGAAGATCATCTCTTTTTCCCTATTGCAAGCCGGATTGCCCATTGTCCTGCAAAAAAGGCAATGTCTCGCGGATGCAGTCCACCGGTTTCTGCCCCGGCGCCATCCGCACGGTGATATAGGGTTTGGCGCCTGCGCTGACCAACACCCGGCCCCGCAGTCCCTGGGCCAGGCTGCCCGCCCGGGCCAAATCCAGCGTCTCGGGAAACAGCAGAATGCTGTCGCCCTTTTGGCTGATTTCCCGGATGCCGCCCATTGAAGCTTTGCCCCGCAAAAGCGCCACGTCCACAAGGCCTTTGACCGCGGCCGGCGGGTCGCCAAAGCGGTCGATGAGTTCATCAATTAAATCCATGGCGTCTTCGTCACCCCGGATAGCCGCAATTTTTTTATAGATGTCAATGCGCTGGCCCAGGTCGCCAATATATGCCTCGGGAATATGGGCCGGGGTGCGGATATCCACCATGCACTCTGCCGCCTGCTGCACCGGTTCGCCTTTTTCTTCGCTGATCGCCTCCGACAAAAGGCGCAGGTATAAGTCGTACCCCACCGCCTCCATGTTGCCGTGCTGCTGGGAACCCAAAATATCCCCCGCACCCCGAATCTCCAAATCCCGCATGGCGATGCGGAAGCCGGAACCGAAGGAGGTAAATTCCCGAATGGCGGACAGCCTTTTTTCCGCCACTTCACTGATCAGTTTGCCCCGGTTAAAGGTAAAATAAGCAAAGGCCCGCCTGTCGCTGCGGCCCACACGCCCCCGCAGCTGATACAGCTGGGAAAGGCCCATCCGGTCGGCGTCCTCAATAATAAGCGTATTGCAATTGGGTACATCCACCCCTGTTTCGATGATGGTGGTGCACACCAAAATGTCAATGTCCCGCTCCACAAGCCGCCGCCACACTTCCGACAAATCTTCTTCCCCCATTTTACCGTGGCCGGTGGCGATTTTGGCGTCGGGCAGCAGCTTTTGCAACCGGGCAGCGCAGCTTTCAATGCTGTCTACCCGGTTGTGAAGATAGAACACCTGCCCGCCCCGGCGCAGCTCTTTGCGAATGGCCTCGGCCACCAGTCCCTGGTCATACTCCAGCACATAGGTTTGCACGGGGTGTCGGTCCTGGGGGGCCTCCTCGATGATAGACATGTCCCGAATGCCCGACATGGCCATATTCAGCGTGCGGGGAATGGGTGTGGCCGACAGCGTCAGCACATCCACCTGGTTGCGCAACTGCTTCATTTTTTCTTTGTGGGCGACGCCAAAGCGCTGCTCTTCGTCAATGATGCATAAGCCCAAATCTTTAAACTGGATGTCCTTTTGCAAAAGGCGGTGGGTACCCACCACAATGTCCACTTCGCCGGTGCGCAGCCGCTCGATGGTTTTGCGCTGCTGGGCCGCGGTGCGAAACCGGGACAAAAGCTCCACCGTAACGGGGAAGCCCTCCATCCGGCTGAGAATGGTTTGGTAATGCTGCCACGCCAAAATGGTGGTCGGCACCAAAATGGCGCACTGTTTGGAATCCAACATGCATTTGAAGGCGGCCCGCAAGGCGACCTCTGTTTTCCCAAAGCCCACATCGCCGCACAAAAGCCGGTCCATGGGCGCTTGCGCCTGCATATCTTCTTTGATTTCGACGATGCACCGCAGTTGATCGTCTGTTTCTTCGTAAATAAACCGCTGTTCAAAGTCATTTTGCCAGTCGTTATCCGGTGAAAAAGCGTGCCCCTGCACTTTCATCCGGGCGGAGTAGAGGGCAATGAGTTCCTTGGCCATGTCACTGGCCGCCGCTTTCACCCGCTTGCGGGTCTTCTGCCATTCGCCGGAGTGGAGTCGTGACAGCTTAATGTTGCCGCCTTCGCCCCGGCCACTGATGTATTTTGTGACCAAATCCAGCTGTGTCACCGGCACAAACAGCATATCGGTGCCGCCGTAACGGATTTGGATATAATCCTTGATAACACCCTCGACTTCTTTTTTGATAATACCCTCGAAGATGCCGATGCCATGGGAAACATGGACCACATAATCCCCCGGCGAAAGGTCGGACAGGCTTTTCAGCTTATCGCCTGCCTTTGGCCCTTTGCGCCCCCGTTTTTTGGTGCTGCCCGCCCCTTTACCCCAACTGAACCCCACCCATTTGATATCGGGGTAATCGAAGCCGCCCGGCAGAT
The DNA here is from genome assembly GCA_031551485.1 of Oscillospiraceae bacterium. Taxonomy (GTDB): domain Bacteria; phylum Bacillota; class Clostridia; order Oscillospirales; family Ruminococcaceae; genus JAVBNO01. Next base: position 34,253 of record JAVBNO010000065.1, on the reverse strand, counting down.
GCCCCGGGCAGACAACCACTTTGCGCGGCTGATAAGCGCCCGGATTGGCGCCTTCGGCCACCGGCAGCCCCGCGCCTGCCAAATCCCTCGCCAACTGCACAGCCGCCTTGGGCAGCCCCGCAAACACAATACAAAAATAGTCCCGTTCCAGATAATCCTGCAGATCTTCCACCAATGTATTCATCTGCCCGCTCCAAACCGGAAGCGGATTGGCCCGGACGCTCACAATCCGCCGGGCCGGCAAATCGGAATAGTTGCGCACAAAGCTGTCCAGCACCACCGCTTTGGAACGGGGGTCGGATACAATCGCCATCAAATCGGTGTAGTCTTTGGTAACCGTCTGGCATCCTGGCGAGAGAAGCCCCTCCTCCAGAAGGGCCGCCATATCCTCCCCCAATTGCCACTGCTCGTGACGCAGCGTCTCTTTGATGCCGGCAAAATCGCACAACAGCAGCGGGGCATGGGGCATATAGTCAAAAAGGGTGGCGGGGCGCTCGTAAAACAAGGGGATGTACCGGTCGCCGCTGGACAGCGCCAGACCCGCCTGCAGCAGCCGGATGTCTTCCTCAATATGCGCTTTGGCGGCAGGCGCGTATTTCCCCCGCAGGTTTTCCTGATAGCGGGTCAGTTGGTCGGCCATCCACGCCGCCGTGGGATAAAGCATTTCCCGGGCCGGAGAGATGACTGCTTCTTCCAAGTTTTCCTCCCGCCGCTGGGTATCTACCGCAAAGGTGGCGATTGTGTCAATTTCGTTGCCCCAAAGCTCCACACGTACCGGCGCGGCGGCGTCGGGGGAATAAAAGTCCAAAATACCCCCCCGCACGGCGAACTGGCATACGCCCTCAATCTGCTCCACCCGTTCGTAGCCAGCACCCAGCAGCAGGCGGGTAAAGCCATCGACCGAAAGCGGTTGGCCCGGCGCCAACCGGACGCGATTTTGCCGCAAGATTTCGCCCGGCATGGTATATTGCAGCGCCCCGGCCGCCGACGCCACCACAAGGGGGGCTTTGGCGTCAAAAATTTGCCCCAGCACCCGCAACCGGGCGTGCTCATATTCCAGCGACTCCCCCTGCATCGCCCGAAACATAAAGGAGCGAGAGGGGTATAAAAGGACGGCATCCTCGCCGAAAAAGGCGCCTAATTCTTCGTGGATGCGGGCGGCCGCGGCATCGTCTTTGGCCAGCACCAAAGCCCCCGTACCGGTATCCCGGCAGAGGGCGTGTATAAACTGGGCGCGATGGATAGGCGAAAGGCCGGTGGCCAAAATGGGTGAGACGCCGTCCGCCAGTCCCTGTCGTATTTGATTGTATTCGGCCAGCCGGCCAAGGGGGGCGTGTATATCCTGCAAAGTAACAACTCCCGCCAAGGGGTGATATAGAGAGGGCCGCTTGCACTGTTCGGCGAAGCAGCCTGTCAATTGTATTGGCTCATCGCTTTGTCCATTTCCCCCGCCACAATCATTTTGGCGGCCTCCACCGCATTTTGCAGCATGGGCAAAATCAATTTCTGGTCCTCGGGGGTAAAATGCCCCAGCACCCAGTCCGCCAGCGCGTAATCAGGGTGACTGCGGTCGCCCACCCCAATTTTAATCCGGGGGAACGTATCTTTACCCGCCAGATAAATAACGTTTTTCATGCCGTTGTGGCCGCCGTCGCTGCCGCTGCGCCGCAGACGCATTTTGCCGGCGGGCAGGCTGACGTCGTCGAAGATGACAAGCACCCGTTCCGGCGGAATTTTATAAAACTGCATGGCCTCCCGCACCGATTCCCCCGAGCGGTTCATGAAATTGGACGGCTTCATCAAAAGCACCTTTTGCCCCGCCAAATTTGTTTCCCCGCACAGGGATTTAAATTTAAGCCGGTCCACTCGGCAGCCCTGTTCCTGCGCCAGCATATCCAACGCCATAAAACCGGCATTGTGGCGGGTGCCCTGGTACTTGCCGCCGGGGTTGCCCAAGCCGACGACGATAAACTGTATTCCGCCGCCCGGTGGGCCGCTTTCCTTTTTATGAAAAAAACGTTCCAGCATTCTTTTTCTCCCGCCATTCTATAACCACCGGATATCCCGGTATCAGTATAAATCTCGCCCGCTGTCGGGCTGTGTCACCCTGTGGCGTATCTCTTTTGCCATAAGGCGGGCGCTCTCTTCATATTACCGCCTCCCCCACAGCTTGTCAAACCTGTTTTGCGTCGCCGCAGGCCTTTGCCGTAAAAAAAGAGTGGTAAAAAAGAGCCTGTGAAGGGCGTTGTCTGGTGAAAACCGTAGGGGCGAATCGGTTCGCCCACAGGCGGTTACAGGCCGCCCCTACAAATGTTTTCTGATCCCAACGGCCCTTTCGGCTCCCTTTTGGTTTCAATATGGTATAGGCAACTTTGTTTATACAAATAGGGGGGAAACGGGCTTGTCCTCGTAAATGCGGCCAATGGCCTCGGCAAAGACCGGCGCCACCGAAAGCATGGTGATTTTATGGAGGTCGCCCTCTGTGGGCAGAGGAATGGTGTCGAGCAGCACCAACTCTTTAATGACACTGGCGTTGAGCTTGTCCAGCGCCGAACCGGACAATACGCCGTGGGTGGCGCAGGCGTAAACCTCTTTTGCGCCGCCTTTTTCCACCAGCGCGTTGGCGCCGTTGCAAAGGGTGCCTGCCGTGTCAATCAAGTCGTCGACAATCAACACCGTTTTGTCCTTTACATCGCCAATGATATTCATGACTTCAGAAACATTGGCCTTTGGCCGGCGTTTGTCGATAATGGCAATATGACAGTCCATCCGCTCCGCCATTTTGCGCGCCCGCGTCACACTGCCAAGATCCGGCGAGACAACGACGACGCTGTCGGAGGCGGCGCCTTTAAATTTTTCAATAAAATAGGGGAGTAAAATGGGTACACCCAAAAGATGGTCCACCGGAATATTGAAAAAACCTTGGATTTGCGCCGCGTGAAGGTCCATTGTCAGCACCCGGTCGGCTCCTGCCGTGGTAATGATGTCGGCCACCAGTTTGGCGGAAATCGGATCCCGCGCCTTGGCTTTGCGGTCCTGGCGGGCATAGCCAAAATAGGGGATGACCGCTGTGATGCGCCCGGCGCTGGCCCGTTTAAAACCGTCGATCATAAGCAAAAGCTCCATTAAATGCCGGTTAACGGGCTTGCAGGTGGACTGGACGACAAACACATCCGACCCCCGCACCGACTCCTCGATGGATACGGCAATTTCGCCGTCGGAAAAAGACCCTACCGAGCTTTTGCCCAGCGGCAACCCCAGCCGCCTGGCAATTTCTCGCGCCACCTCCGGATTGGAATTGGCCGTGAAAATTTTGATATCCTTGCCGTGAATATTCATGACAAATGCGCCCCCTATTTTCTTTGTGGTACATATACCCAGACGCGGCCACATCGCTGCCGCGCCCACTTTTTTATTTACCGGCGTTTTGACGTTGCTTTTCCCGCAGCGCCTTGGCCCGGCCCTCTTTGATCACCTCGCGGCAGCGGGCGATGACGACCGCGTCCTTGGGAATATCCACCGTGACTGTGGACCCGGCGGCGGTGTAGGACCCTTCACCCAACCGAACCGGCGCCACCAAATTGGCGTTGCAGCCCACAAAGGCGTTGTCGCCGATGACAGTGCGGTATTTGCCTGCGCCGTCATAATTAACCGTTACAACACCGCAGCCAAAATTGACGCCGCTGCCCACATCCGCGTCCCCCACATAAGTAAGATGCGCCACCTTGGTGTTATGGCCCAGGTTGGAGTTTTTAATTTCCACAAAATTGCCGATACGCACACCGCTTTGCACATGGCTGCCCGGCCGCAGCCGGCTGTAAGGGCCGACGCGCACGTCGTCATCCACCACGGCGTTGTCAAAGTGGCTGTAAAAAAGGTGGCACCCCGCCCCGATGCGGCAGTTGGCCACATACGTTTGCGGGCCGATAACCGTATTTTTGCCAACTTCTGTTTGCCCCTGCAAAATGCTGCCTGGCAAAATTTGGGCGTCCGGGGCAATTTTAACATCCCGCCCAATGATGACGCCCTCCGGAAAGGGAATGTCCACCCCGGCATCCAGCGCTTGGTCAATGGCACGGCGGCGGGCCGTTTCATTCATTTGGACAAGGGCCCTGCCGTTGTCCCCTTTCATAAGCGCCTCTTCCCCCACAATCGCCACGTCGATGTGATGACCCGCCTCTTGCAGCAGGGCGGCTAAAGCGGTCCACACGGCGGCAACGGCGTCCTGGCGCTTGTTTGCTTCCAGCATGCGGGCACAAAGGGCCTTGCCGTCAAACCAGCCGCCCCAAAAGCCTTCGTGCCCCGACGCGGCGGCCAAAAGCGTAATCATCTGGCCCGAGGCTTTGTGGGTCGCCAAAGCGGACATAATAATATCCGCCCCAACAAACGGCATGTCGCCCAAAGCGACAAAAACTTCCCCGTCTATATGTGCGGATAAAAATGTTTCGATTTCACTGACAGCGCCGGCGGCGGAAAGCCCTTCGGGCAATGCGGCCTGCGCTTCTTTTTGGTGGATACTGTCGGCGGCGCAAATGCAGTCCAGCCCCGCCTCTAACATATGACAAGCGGCCCAGTTTAACTGGGGCACAAACAAAACCTCTTTCAGGTAAGAGGGGGTATGCTCCCCCTGGCGCCGGCCATGGGCCAGCACAATTCCGCATTCTTGTGTCAAAATCGCCACCCCCAAAATAGCAATTGAGTCCTGTAATTCTATTATTACAATTTTCCTTCTATAATGCAAGAGGTTAAAGCCCCGGGATAAGAAAAAAAACGATCGGCTGCTAAAAACTTTTCGCGCCGTGTACCGAAAAATATTCCACAAAGGATATGGAAAAAGCCAAAAGATGATGGTATACTATAGTATTGTTAGAATGATTACCAGTCTAAACAATAAAAAGTGCAGGAGGATTAGCTGTAGTGAGTGCAAAATATGTGTATCTGTTCTCCGAGGGCAAGGGCTCGATGAAGGAGCTGCTGGGTGGCAAAGGCGCCAACCTGGCCGAAATGACCGGCTTGGGTATGCCGGTTCCCCAGGGCTTTACCGTAACCACGGAAGCCTGTACCCGTTACTATGACGACAAAGAAACAATCGCCCCTGAAATTGTGGACGAGATTTTCAAAAATCTGGCCACGTTGGAAAACATCACAGGCAAAAAATTCGGCGATGCCACCAATCCCCTTCTTGTTTCGGTGCGTTCCGGCGCCCGTGCCTCAATGCCCGGCATGATGGACACCATCCTGAACCTGGGATTAAACGACACTGTGGTGGAAGGCTTTGCCAAGCTGACCAATAACGAGCGTTTTGCTTTTGACTCTTACCGCCGTTTTATCCAGATGTTCTCCGATGTGGTGATGGAGCTGCCCAAGCACAACTTCGAAGTGCTGATTGACGAAATGAAAGAGAAAAAGGGCGTTAAGCAGGACACCGAGCTGGATGCCGCTGATCTCCGCGAAATGGTCAAAAAGTTTAAGGCCTACTATAAAGAGCAAAAGGGAACCGACTTCCCCTCCGAGCCCAAAGAGCAGCTGCTGGAAGCCGTAAAGGCCGTTTTCCGTTCTTGGGACAACCCCCGGGCCATTTACTATCGCCGCATGAACGACATCCCCTCCAGCTGGGGCACAGCCGTTAACGTGCAATCAATGGTATTTGGAAACATGGGCGACGATTCCGGCACCGGCGTTGCGTTTACCCGTAACCCCTCTACCGGCGAAAACAAGCTGTACGGCGAATTTTTGATGAACGCCCAGGGCGAAGATGTGGTGGCCGGCATTCGCACCCCTCAGACCATTGACGAGCTGAAAGGCGTTATGCCCGCCGTTTACGACGAGTTTGCCGCCATTGCCAATAAATTAGAAAAACATTATCGCGACATGCAGGACATGGAGTTTACCATTGAAAAAGGCAAACTTTATATGCTGCAAACCCGTAACGGCAAACGTACCGCCGCCGCCGCCCTGAAAGTGGCCTGCGACCTGGTGGACGAAGGCCTGATCACCAAAGAGCAAGCGGTAGCCGCTGTCGATCCCAAACAACTGGACGCCCTGCTGCATCCCCAGTTTGACACCGCCGCCCTGAAAAAGGCCCAGCCTGTGGGCACCGGTTTGCCCGCTTCCCCCGGCGCCGCCTGCGGCCGCGTTGTCTTTACGGCGGAAAGCGCTGTGGAAGAAGTCAACAAAGGCGAGAAAGTCATTCTTGTGCGGTTGGAAACCTCCCCCGAGGACATTGAAGGCATGCACGTTTCCCAGGGCATTCTGACCGTTCGCGGTGGTATGACCTCCCACGCCGCCGTTGTGGCCCGTGGCATGGGCACCTGCTGCGTGGCAGGCTGCGGCGACATTGTGATGAAAGACGCCCAGGGCTATTTCGAGCTGAGCGGCCAGAAAATTCAAAAAGGCGACTATATTTCTTTGGATGGCTCCACCGGCAAAATTTATGCCGAAGCACTTCCCACCGTGGAAGCTTCCATTTCCGGTTACTTCGGCACCCTGATGGGCTGGGCCGATGAAATCCGCACCATGAAAGTGCGCACCAATGCCGACACCCCCCGGGATGCCGCCCAGGCGATCAAGTTTGGGGCCGAGGGCATTGGCCTTTGCCGCACCGAGCATATGTTCTTTGAGGGCGAGCGTATTGCCGCCATGCGGGAGATGATCGTTTCCAAAACCGAAGCGCAGCGCCGCAAAGCCCTTGACAAACTGCTGCCCATGCAGCGGGGCGACTTCGAGGGTATTTACGAGGCAATGCAGGGCTTCCCGGTTACCATCCGGTACCTGGATCCCCCGCTTCACGAGTTCCTGCCCACCGACGAAGGCGATATTGCCGCATTGGCCAAAGAGATGAAGATGGATGTAGGCGAGCTGAAAGCCGTTATCTCCTCTCTCCACGAGTTTAACCCCATGATGGGTCACCGCGGCTGCCGTCTGGCTGTTTCCTACCCCGAAATTGCCGAGATGCAAACCCGCGCCGTCATTGAGGCCGCCATCAACGTGGCCAAAAAGCATCCCGACTGGGCCATGGTCCCCGAGATTATGATCCCGCTGGTCGGCGAAGTGAAAGAGTTCCAGTTTGTCCGCGACATCGTGGTCAAAGTGGCCGATGAGATCATTGCCCAATCCGGCATCAAGCTCAGCTATAAAGTGGGCACGATGATTGAGATTCCCCGCGCTTGCGTCACCGCCGACGCCATTGGCAAAGAAGCCGACTTCTTCTCCTTTGGCACCAACGACCTGACCCAAATGACCTTTGGCTTCAGCCGTGACGACGCCGGCAACTTCCTTTCCCACTACTACGACAAAAAGATTTACGAGTCCGATCCTTTTGCCCGTCTGGACCAAACCGGCGTGGGCAAATTGGTGGAGCTGGCTGTTTCTTTGGGCCGCGGCGCCAAACCCAGCCTGAAAATTGGTATTTGCGGCGAACACGGCGGCGACCCCAGCTCGGTGGAATTTTGTTTCCGCAACGGTCTGGACTATGTCTCCTGCTCCCCCTTCCGCGTACCCATTGCCCGGCTGGCCGCCGCCCAGGCTGCCCTGAAAGCCAAAAAGTAATAGAAGACCAAATGCAAAACACCGGCCCAAAAGGGCCGGTGTTTTTGTGTTTACTCTTCTATATGCCGGCAGCTGCCTGCGCCGCCATGGCGTCAATATGGTTTTGCGCCGCTTGTGCCATTGTCTCCCCCGGATAGGGCAGATTGTCGGCAAACTGAATATACTGCATTTGGTCATTCGACAAAATAACATAGCAGCCCGCATCCGTTTTGCCAAAGGATTGCCGCGCTGCCTCCACCCGGGCATTGCTGTGGTCGTTCGCCTCAAAAACTTGATAAGTATACATGTTAAATCCTCCTTACACAATAGGCGTCCAGCCTGTGTTGTCTATGTTGGCTTTCGCCGCCACCGGATTGAGACGGATGCCGTCGGACAGATAAACTTTTTTGATAGGGTATACAAAATCAATATGGCTGTCTTTGTAAAGCCGCGCTTTATTTTTTTTGTTGTCCGGTTCAATGGCAAGGGTATTGGGTGGGGGAATGTCATAAGCCAGCTTGTAGCATTCCATTTTGTTGGTATAGGCGGGTGTGGACGTTGTCTCGCCGCCAGCGAAATAGCAGGCTGTCCCAACCGAGCACCCGCCGCACAACGACCTTGCCGTAGGCATATTGGTCAGGGTATTCCACAGGCCGGACGCCGTATCGTAAACTTCGAACTTGTTGGTGTAAGCGGTGGCCGATGTATTGCCGCCGGCCGCAAAACACAGACCGCCGACAGCGCACATCACCATGGAGCTCCTGGTAGTGGGCATGGCTGTCAGCGTACTCCATAAGCCGGAAACAGTATCGTACGCCTCCAGCTTGTTGGTAAAAGTGGAGGCCGCCGTTCTGCCGCCCACAAAATAACAGACAGCGCCAACGGAGCATCCCCACAAATAAGCCCTTGCGGTGGGCATGGGCGTCAGGGTGCTCCACAGGCCGGACATGGTGTCGTAGGCGTAGAAAGTATTGTAATATGTACTGCCTAACATACCACCGGCCCAATAACAAATCTTACCCACCGCACAGGCGCCAAAATAAAGCCTGGCGGCCGGCATCGGTGTCAGGGTGCTCCACAAACCAGATGTGGTATCGTAGGCATCCAAAAGCGCAATTGTAGCTTTTGACGCGCTCCAACCACCGGGGCAACAGCACACGGTGCCGACGGCGCAAGCGGCAAAGGAGGATCTTCCGTTCGGCATGGGATTAATTGTGCTCCATTCCCCCGTTTGCGTGTCGAACACATAGGCGGTTGCTAATCCGCCCCCGCCCAATTGGCCACCCCCGAAAAAGTAGCATTTGTCACCCACTGCGCAGCTTCCCTGGTACCCATTGGACACCGGGTAGTTGGCCAACGTGTTCCATGTACCGTCAGGGTCAGAAAAATTTCCAAATTGCACTTTTGACGGCGCCGCCGCCGTTTGTACAAATAAGCCGTCCGGCTTGTCGGGCGGGGTTGCGCCGGTAAAGATGTTCCATTCACCTTTGTCCATGGATACCCCGCCAATCAGTCTACCCATTGGCAATCACCTCCCAGACTTCATAGGCTACGCCCACCGGATAGGTGGGCTGCTTGGCGGTAATGACCTGGAGGCCGCCCGCCACACACACAACCTTGCTCCCGCTTACGGAGATTCGCTCCCAATCGGCGTCATCGACCGTTACATTGGCGTCCATGGCCGCCGTGACGCCTGTAACAGGGATGGTCTGCAGAAAACGGTTGTCGGGTGTCGCCGTCCATCCAAAGGTGGTCAGGATGGCGGTGCCGGTGGCGTACCGGCGCACAACACCGGCCAAATTGGCCCCTTCCCCGCTATCTCCCTTAGGGCCGGTGGCGCCCGTGTCGCCCTTTTCGCCCTTAAGCCCCTGGGAGCCGGTGGCGCCCGTATCGCCCTTTTCGCCCTTTGGGCCCTGGGGGCCGATGGTACCTGTGTCGCCTTTATCGCCTTGGGGTCCGGTGGCGCCGGTGTCGCCTTTGGGGCCGGTGGTGCCTGTGTCGCCTTTGGGGCCCTGGGGACCGGTGGTACCTGTGTCTCCCTTTTCACCCTTTGGGCCCTGGGGACCGGTGGTACCTGTGTCGCCTTTGGGGCCCTGGAGGCCGATGGCGCCGCTGCCGCCTCCTCCTACCTCCACAGTAACCAATGGCTCATGGGCCAGATTGTGGAATGTTAGGACGCCGCCGGCATAGTCAACAGCGCAAAAGGCGGCGTCTGTTAACGCCTCCACGGCGCCGGGCCAGGGTTCCACCGCCATTTCTCCGCTGTCCACCGACCACCGCAGCGTAAAGGTGATGGTGTTGGAATGGGCCAGCTCTTGTCCCGCCCGGGCAAAGGCCGCCTGCAAAAACAGCGTCCCTGTCTGGGTCAGGCTGTTGGGGATGGCAAAGCGGTTCTCCTGGCGGATGTTGAGAGGGGCAAAGTGCGTGCCGCTGTCGGCAAACAGTAAAATCAGGTCGTCATCCTCGTAGCCCTCCGGCCGGGTGAACACCAGCTCCCGGGCCAGGTGGTCGTATTGGGTGCCGGCGGATGTTTCCCCTGCCGAAAGCATCAGATGCCGGCCATCCCACCGGATGCGCACATCAATTGGTTTCATAAACCCTCCTTCAATCAAAAAGAACAGAGAAGGCGGTTTGCCTTCTCTGTTTCCATTATGAAGCAAAGTTGTCCTTTTGCCTAGGGATTATTCCTGCGCAAAAATAACAGATTCGGCTTTTCCTCACCAGCCGTCGATATGCCCCCGCTGAATCGCGCCGAAAATCCGCTTGGTAATGCCTTTGTCCTCCTGCTCCAGCGCCTGTAAAAATTCCTTGGTCTTTTGCCGGTTGGTGGCCTTATCCGCCGGGCAAATGCTTTTGACCACCGGCAGGCCCTTTTGGCGCACCGCCCGGCGGACTTCTTTTTCCGGCGCAAACACAAGGGGCCGGATGACCGTAATATCCTTGCGGGACATATAGGTCACCGGTGAAAAGCAGCCGATGCGCCCTTCGTTAAACAAGTTCATCATAAAGGTTTCCACGGCGTCGTCATAATGGTGCCCCAGCGCCACCACGTTGCAGCCCATCAGCTTGGCGGCGTCATGCAGCGCCCCACGCCGCATGCGGGCGCAAAGGCTGCAAGGGTTTTCTTCTTTGCGCAAATCGAACACAATCTCGCCGATGTTTGTGGGCTTGACAAGATATTCCACCCCCAGGTCTCGGCACAAAGCTTCGATAGGCGAATAATCTTGTCGCTGGCCGCCAAAACACGGATCCAGCGTAATGGCTTTCACACAATAATCGATGCCGATAAAATCCCGCAGCTTCACAAGCCCGCATAGCAGTGCCACTGAATCTTTACCACCGCTTACCCCGACAGCCACTGTATCGCCGTCTTTTATCATATGGTAATGAGTGATGGCGCGGCGCATATAACCCGCAATTTTCTGCATAAATATCCTTCTTTATCTCCGTCCGCCCCAGCGGGCAGCAGATCGTTCATATGAATTATAAAACCAGCTGCGCAATATAAACCAGCAGCGGCAGCGTGAGGATGGACAGCACGGTGGAAAGCGCCACCACTTTGGCGCCGTGGTGGCCGTCGCCCCCAAATTTTTGTCCAAACAAAATGGTGTTGATGCCGCTGGCACAGCCGCAGGACAAAAGATTGCCCAAAGCCACACCGCCGGCCGCCGGAAACCAGGAGGGCACGCGGCACACCCAAATCAGCACCAGCATCAAGGCCGGCAGCAGCACGTTGCGCAGACAGACAACCCAGACCACCCGTTTGTCCCCCACCACCGACCGGGGGGTGATCCGGGACAAAAAGACACCTGTAATGATCATGCCCACCGGCGTATTGAGAGAGGCCATGTTCTTGGTAAAATCCAAAAGTGGAATGGGTAACTGGATGCGCAACACAAAAAGCAAAAGGCCGATGCCCAGGCCAATGCATCCCGGATTGAAAAACGCCTGCTTCAAATGAATGTGTTTCTCTCCGGTCACAATCTTATAGCCGTCTGTCCAGTGGGAAACGGCAAAAACACCTAAAAACAAAGCGCCGTAGAAAAAGCCTTTTTCCCCCAGCACCGCTGTTAAAAGGGGCAGCCCCATAAATCCGCAGTTGGAGTAGGCCGCACCGAAACGCTCCACCCCCACCTGGTCGTCGGCTTTGGGGGAAACGCCCGGCCGCACAGCCATCCGAACCAGCAGACCCGCCATAAGATGGTAGACAACCGCCAGCCCCAACGCCAGCAGCATCTCTGGCAGCATATCGTTGGTAAAGGGCAGCTGAAAAGCCGAGACCAGCACAAAGGGAAAGACCATCATCAGCACAAGGTCAGTCATCCGCTTGGCAATTGGAATGTCCAGAATGCCCTTGCGTTCACAGATAATACCCACAAGGCACAATAAGAAAATAACGCTTACCTGCTGCGCCACACGCAGTGCCAACTCCAAAAAAACACCTTCTTGTATGAATCTGTCTCATTATACTTATTGTATAAATTTTTCCACTTTATGAAGAAGCCGGTTTTCCACCAGCGCATCCAGCAAAATGCCCTCTTCGGTATAATCCCGGGCAAAGATTTTGCCCCCGGCCTCAATTTGTTCCGCAAGGCCGGATTGCTGATACGGCAGCAGCAACCGCAGCCGCCGCTGGGTGGGCGGGAGCGCCCGGGCCACAGCCTCCAAAAGCGCCGGCAGCCCTTCGCCGGTTTTGGCCGAAATGGCCACTGTCAGCTGCCCCAGCACCTCCGGCAAATCAGGTAATTTGTCGCATTTGTTCAGTACGGTAATCATAGGCGTGTCGGTCACCCCAAGCTCGGCGCAAAGCTGGCGTGTCACCTCCGCCTGTATCTCCCATTCCGGGCTGCTGGCGTCGCAGACATTCAGCAGCAAGTCGGCAAACACCGCTTCCTCCAGCGTCGACTTAAACGCCTCCACCAAATGGTGGGGCAACCGCCGCACAAAACCCACCGTATCAACGAGCATGACTTCCCGCCCGTCCGGCAGCAAAAGCGCCCGGGAGGTGGGGTCCAGCGTGGCAAACAGTTTGTCGGCAATCAGCACTCCGGCCTGGGTCAGCGTTTCCATCAACGTCGATTTGCCCACATTGGTGTAGCCCACAATTGCCACTGTGGTCACTTCATCTTTACGCCGCCGCTGCCGCAGCCGCTGCCGCCGCTCCTCCAGCTCCTTGAGCTGGGCGGAAAGGGCGGTAATTTGCCGCCGGACATGCCGCCGGTCGGTCTCCAGCTTGGTTTCGCCGGGGCCGCGCCGGGTGCCGATACCGCCACCGCCGCCCATCCGGGACAGCGAAAGCCCCAACCCCTGCAGCCGGGGCAGCCGGTACCGCAGCTGGGCCAGCTGCACCTGGAGCTTGCCCTCGCTGCTTTTGGCCTGGGAGGCAAAAATATCCAAAATGAGCATCGTCCGGTCAATGACCGAACGATCCAGCAGCTTTTCCAAATTGCGCAGCTGGCTGGGGGACAGTTCACAGTCGAAAATGACAAGCTCTACTTCATTGTTTTCGCAAAATACTTTCAGTTCCTCCAGCTTGCCTTCGCCCATACAGGTGGCTACATCAGCCGTATCCCGCTTTTGGGTCACCCGCCCCACCACCACGGCGCCGGCCGTTTTGGCCAGCTCCTCCAGCTCATCCAAAGAGGCTTCCATGTCGTATTCATTTAAATCCACAGCGGCCAATACGGCCCGCTGGGATTCTGCTTCCTGCTCGTAATACAAGGACGCGCCCCCTTTCTTTTTTCCGTTTTATATTATCCCACAATCAAAAACACAATACAATATGCAAGCGGGTAAGAAAGACAAAATAAAAAGGAGCCTCCGCCCAAAAGCAGAAGCTCCCCTCACCATGCAATTCTTACTCCAAAATATAGATATTCACATTGCGTCGCCCGTTAAGGGCGCTTTCTAAGAAGCTTTCATAGAATAAATCCACATCAATCATATTGGCTAGCAAACCGGTGCCGGTGTCCGATGCGACCGCATAGCCGTACACAAAGCTGCCATCGGGGGAAGCGATATACATCTTTGTATTGTAGGGAATCTGCTCGGCGCGCACCGCCACATGACCGGCGGACAAAAAGTTGCCGGATGCACCCCAAGCGCCCGGGCGGGCGTAGTACCCGGTAGCCGCCTGGTTGGTCAGCACCTCTTTGTATTGGGTGGGAACACCATTTTCATTAAGGGGAAATTCGTCGCTGAAATCAAGCTTTGAGATGGCGGCCGTATTGTCGCCCACGAGTGTCACTTCGGTGACCGGCACCTTGCTGGTGCGCACACCCAAAAGCTCCCGGGACTGCTCAACGCCGTCAACATAAAGCACTTTAAAGGTGCTGGTTGAATAGCCTACCTGGCCCGTATACAGAGTGCGCCGTCTTTCGTTGCGCAGCAAGCTGGTGTACCGTTCCTCCCGCTCGAAGGGGATGACTTCGTCCACCTCTTCGTCTACATACATCACCCGTTTGACAATGATCTCATCATTTTCTTCCAGCGGTTTGTTTAATGGCTCGTTGATCATATCGTCCAAATCGACCTGAACTTTTGCCTGAGCCAAAAGATCTTTCACGGTGCCGGAGGTCACCATGTGGGTTTGACTGCGCCGGTCCACTGTAAGGGTTACCTGAAAACCCCGGGCTACCTGCATCTCCGCCAACGCCGGAGATGCTGTGGTATAAACCACTTTGTCATAGGGGGCGGTGCTGATGCCCGCGCCCGCCAAAATCTTCTGCGGATCCACCTGGAGTGTATGATGAATGGATGCCTCGTTGCCGTCAACAATATAAACTGTGCGACTGGCGGTTGTAATCGTAAAGATCACTGCCGCCAACACCACTGACAACAAACCTACCGCAAAAGTTCTGCCGGCAAAAAACTTTGCCACTGCAGAAATCTTTTTTAGTATTTGTCTCATATATGTTTCCTTTCTCCCCTGCCATACGGCGCCACCTTCCCCGTGACAGCCAAATGGCATTTGTTTGTGCCAGCCCCCGCGCCTTTGCGCCCCAGAGCTGCACTTTTTGGACACTGCTGATCGCCGCTGTATAAAAGCCGTATGAATTTCCGCAATGCAGGCAAAGTGCCAAAATTTGTTGCCATTATAGTGAAATCCGCCTCCATTGTCAAGAAACAAAGCCCTTGCAAAAAAGCGCCGGAAAATGGTCTTGTGCGCCCATAATCGTCCTTTTTGTTGTTATTATGCACTTATAAATTAATTTATTTATAAAAAAAATATGAATGATATACAAAAATAGCTGTCGCTTTATTTTAGCTACTTTCTACAAAACACCCATTATCTGTATTCTCAATTTGAACATTACCAATAAAGAAAACATGACATTTGTAATTTATTGCTTTGCATCGCAAAAGCGACTCGAGAATCAAATGGCCGTAAAGAGCGTTATTCACAAGCGTAAATTCGTATAAAAATACATTGTATCTGCATATAATCCGTATATTCTCCCACAATTATCCCTTTTGTAATGCATAAATTGCATATGGATACATATTATGCCAGCCTACAAGCTTGCCGACAACTGCACCGGGCAGCATGCACGCAATAATTGTCTGCTCAGCCGGCAGCTTTTCTGGGGCGCGTGCAACCCTTGCTTGCCAGCCGCGCCTAAACAGCGCTTGTACAATCACGAGCCGGCAGAGCGCACGGCAAATTGTTCTGTGTACTTCTGCACCCTTTGCACCCCAATACAAACCCAAAACCGCCCTCCCCGCAAGCCAGGCGTTCACTGCGCACCTATGCCCTCGCCCTAAGGATGGGGCGTGGGGGAAACCATGTGGTTTCCCAAAAAAATGTTTTTGCATACTTTTTGCGCCAAAAAGTATGGGCCGGTCGCGGCTCGAGCGACATGCTATATGTCTGCCGGAGCGGCTACACCTCTGCCGTGCTGCTATTATTTATCGGTACCAACGCTTTTTCCATTCATCGCTGTTTGCATCCCCGCACAAACCCAAAACCGTCCTCCCTATAAGCCAAGCGTTTCCTGCGCACCTATGCCCTCGCCCTAAGGATGGGGGTATTGGGGAAACCATGTGGGTTCCCCAAAAAATGTTTTTGCATACTTTTTGCGCCAAAAAGTATGGGCCCGTCGCGGCTCGAGCGACATGCTATATGCCTGCCGGAGCGGCTATATCTCTGTCGTATTTCTATGTTTATATCGGCACCAATATCGGTCCTTTTTCTCCTTCACCGTTTGCCCCCTAGCACAGACCCAAAACCGCCCTCCCCGCAAGCCAGGCGTTCACTGCGCACCTATGCCCTCGCCCTAAGGATGGGGGTGGGGGAAACCATGTGGGTTCCCCGAAAAATGTTTTTGCATACTTTTTGCGCCAAAAAGTATGAGCCCGTCGCGGCTCGAGCGACATGCTATATGCCTGCCGGAGCGGCTGTACCTCTACTCTAATTCTATATTTATATCGGTACCAACGCTTTTCCCATTCGTTGCTGTTTGCACCATAGAAAGCACCATAGAAAGTCCCCGTCGAACGCGGGCTTTCCGGATGCAAAGACTCCGGTGCCGTAAAGCACCGGAGTCTTATGAGAAGCAAACTATCTTTTGGAGAACTGGGGCGCGCGACGGGCCGCTTTGAGGCCGTACTTTTTACGCTCCTTCATACGCGGGTCGCGGGTGAGAAATCCTGCTTTTTTCAGGATGGGACGGATGTCCTCGCCATGTTGCAGCAATGCGCGGGAAATGCCGTGGCGAATGGCGCCTGCCTGGCCGGTGACGCCGCCGCCTGCCACATTGCATACAATGTCAAATCGGCCCAGCGTGTTGGTCAGGTTAAGCGGCTGGCGCACAATTAATTTCAGTGTCTCCAGCCCAAAGTAATCGTCAATATCCCGGCCGTTAACGGTAATACTGCCGGTGCCGGCGTACAGTCTCACCCGTGCTACCGAGTGCTTTCTTCTGCCGGTGCCATACATATAAGGTCTGCCTTCGTACATCTCTTACTCCTCCTTCCGATTACTGGTTCCAGGTTTCCGGCTTTTGTGCGGCGTGCACATGCTCGGAACCCCTGAAAACCCTGCATCTGGTCAAAGAGGTGCGGCCGATGGTTGTGTCAGGCAACATTCTCTTTACAGCAAGCATCATGGCTTTTTCCGGTTTGGTCTTCATCAGCGTGGCGTATTGGATTTCTTTCAATCCACCCACCCAACCGGAATGGGTGCGGTAATACTTTTGCTCCAACTTGCGGCCGGTCAGCACAGCGTCCGCCGCGTTGAGAATGATCACATGGTCGCCGCAATCCACATGGGGAGTGAAGGTGACTTTGTGCTTGCCGCGCAAAATGCTGGCGGCCAGCGCCGCGGTATGGCCCAAAGGCTTGCCGGCGGCATCGAGTATATACCATTTACGGCTGATTTCGCCGGCTTTAGGCATATAGGTGGACATAATGTTTTCCTCCTGCTCAGTTTCGATTTTCCTGAAGCGCGTATCCCCACAGATGTGAAAAAGCGCCCTCTTCATGGAGTGACGATCATTATTATAGTAGTAACACATTCCCTTGTCAATAGATTTTTGCCATGAATTTAATATGTCCGGTGCGTTCTCCCGTTTTCTTCTATTTTCTCCGAAATGCTTTTAAATACTCTTTGTCTATTTTTAATTTTGAAAGGCCGCCTGCTTTACACAGACGGCCTTTTTGCACAATATTGGCTGCTGAAAGAGGCAAAACGGGCACTAGCGATAGACAATAACCCGGATGACCCCTTCAATCGACTCCAATTCGGCGATGAAAGTGTCTTTAAAATCCCCCGAAAGGTCCACCAGCGTATAGGCATAGTCCCCTTTGGATTTGTTGGTTAAATTTTCGATGTTGAGCCCGTGGCCGGACAGCACCTGGGAAATGCCGGTGAGCATGGCGGGAATATTGCGGTGAATCAGGCCAATGCGAATGCCGCCATTGCGCGGAATCGACACATCGGGCAGATTCACTGCGTTTTTGATATTGCCGTTTTGCAGGTAATCCACCAACTGTTCGGCCGCCATGCGGGCACAGTTGTCCTCCGACTCCGGCGTGGACGCCCCAAGGTGGGGGATGGCCAGTACACCGGGGTGTCCCAACAATTCGTCGTTGGGGAAGTCGGTGATATAGCAGCGCACCGCCTTTTCATCCAGCGCCTGAAGTATATCCGCATCGGACACCAGTTCGCCCCTGGCGAAATTGAGGATGCGCACACCGTGCTTCATCATCTGAATAGACTCGGAATTGATCATGCCCCTTGTGGCCGCCGACAACGGCACATGAATGGTGATAAAATCGCAGTTCTCATAAATTTCCTTTAACGTGGCGGCATGCTTAACACCCCGGGAAAGGCCCCAAGCGGCATCCACCGACAGATAGGGATCATAGCCATAGACCTCCATGCCGAAATGGCGGGCGAAATTGGCCACCATCACGCCGATGGCCCCCAAGCCGATCACCCCCAGCTTTTTGCCGTAAAGTTCCGGCCCGCCAAATTTCCCCTTGCCCTTTTCTACCAGGGCGGGCACCTCGGGCCCTTGGCCTTTCAGCGTCTGAACCCACTCCATGGCGGGGTAGACTTTGCGGGCGGACAACAGCAGCCCCATCATCACCAGCTCTTTGACGGCGTTGGCGTTGGCGCCGGGCGTATTAAACACCACAATGCCCTGCTCGCTGCATTGATCCACCGGAATATTGTTCACCCCGGCGCCCGCCCGGGCAATGGCCCGCAGGCTCTGGGGCAGCTCCATCTCGTGCATCGAGGCCGACCGCACAATAATGCCGTCCGGCTCGGCGATGTCCTCTGCATATTTAAATTGGTTGTGGTCAAAGATATCCAGCCCCTCCGGGGAAATTTTATTCAACGTCAATACACTATTCATAACATGCCTCCGGCTTTTTGTTGGGATGCCTTCATTATCGGGATGCCTCGAAAGTCTTCATAAAATCAATCAACTTCTGTACCCCTTCAATAGGCATCGCGTTGTACATGGACGCCCGCATGCCGCCCACCGCCCGGTGACCTTTCAGGTTCATAAAGCCTGCTTTTGTGGCCTGGGCGAGAAATTCTTTGTCCCAATCGGCGTTGCCGGTAACAAAGGGGATGTTCATCAGCGAACGGTCCTCGGGAACCACAGTGCCGCTAAACACTTTGGAGTTATCAAGATAGTCATAAAACAGCGCCGCTTTTTCTTGGTTGATGGCGGCCATCTTCTTTACCCCGCCAATATCGTTCTGTAGCCATTCCAGCACCAGTTTGCAGATGTAGATGGCGTAGGTGGGGGGGGTATTATACAGAGAGTCGTTGTCGGCGTGAATTTTGTAATCCAGCATCGCCGGCGTACCTTCCCGGGCGTTGCCAATCAGATCTTCCCGGATAATAACGATCGTCAGACCCGCCGGACCCAGGTTCTTTTGCGCGCCGGCATAAATCATACCATATTGGGAGATGTCCACCGGCTCGCTTAAAAAGCAGGAGGACATATCGGCCACAAGCGGCACATCCCCGGTATGGGGCGGCGCCTTAAATGTGGTGCCGTAAATGGTGTTATTGTAGCAAATGTGGAAATAATCGGCGCCGGGATCAAATGTTTTCGGATCCAGCTTGGGGATATAGGAAAAGTTTTTGTCGGCGCTGGAGGCCACCACATTGGCCATGCCGAAACGGGCTGCCTCCTGGTAGGCCTTTTTGGCCCACATGCCGGTGATGACAAAATCCGCTTTGCCCGAACCGTTGAGCAGGTTGAGGGGAATCATGGAAAATTGCAGCGACGCGCCCCCCTGCAAAAACAGCACCTTGTAATTGTCGGGAATGCCGGCGACCTGGCGCAGCACCGACTCGCAACCTTCAATAACTTCTTCGTATTCGGGAGATCGGTGGCTCATCTCCATTACCGATTGTCCGCTGCTTTGGTATTCCAGCATTTCACCGGCTGCTTTGCGCAGTACCGACTCGGGCAGCTGCGAAGGACCTGCCGAAAAGTTGTATACTCTTGCCATGTTGCCAACCTCCAGAATTCAAAATCACAAGCGGAAAGGGTGTTTTCCGCCTCAATACCATTTATTATAGAGAGGTGTATAACACAAGTCAACGGTGAATTTCCCCGAAATCGTTATGTCTTTCACAAATTTTTAGGCATGTTTTCTCCTGCACACAAAAGTGTGACTATCTGTGCGCCCAATACAAATACAAAAGGCCGCCTTCCATAAGGCGGCCTTTGAACAGCTACATACAATGACTACTTCAGCGCTTCTTCCACTGCCACGGCACAAGCCACGGTGGCACCGACCATGGGGTTATTGCCCATACCGATCAGACCCATCATCTCCACGTGCGCCGGCACGGAAGAGGAGCCCGCAAACTGGGCGTCGCCGTGCATACGGCCCATGGAATCGGTCAGGCCGTAGGAAGCCGGGCCCGCCGCCATGTTGTCGGGGTGCAGCGTGCGGCCGGTACCGCCGCCGGAGGCCACCGAGAAATATTTGACCCCATTCTCGTAGGACCATTTCTTATAGGTGCCGGCCACCAAGTGCTGGAACCGGGTGGGGTTGGTGGAGTTGCCGGTAATGGACACATCCACTTTCTCCAGCTTCATAATGGCGACGCCTTCCAGCACATCGTGGGCGCCATAAACGCGCACTTTGGCCTTGTCCCCTTCCGAAAATGCCTTTTCCCGCACGATGCTCAGTTCGCCGGTCTCGAAATTATAGCAAGTCTCTACATAGGTAAAGCCGTTAATGCGGGAAATAATATAGGCCGCGTCTTTGCCAAGGCCGTTCAAGATGACCTTCAGCGGGCTTTTGCGGGCTTTGTTGGCAGTGCGGGCAATGCCGATGGCGCCTTCCGCCGCGGCAAAGCTTTCGTGGCCTGCCAAAAAGCAGAAGCATTGGGTTTCTTCCCGCAGCAGCATGGCGCCCAGCCGCCCGTGGCCAAGGCCCACGTTGCGCTGCTCGGCCACCGAGCCGGGAATACAAAAAGCCTCCAGGCCCTCTCCAATCACCTCTGCGGCGTCTGCAGCCACTTTGATGCCTTTCTTGAGGGCAAAGGCGGTGCCCAGGGTGTACGCCCACACGGCGTTGTCAAAGGCGATAGGCTGTACGCCTTTCACAATTGCCTCTACGTCGATACCTTTGGCGGTACACAACTCTTTCGCGTCTTCCAGCGAGGCAATGCCATATTCCTTTAAAGCTGCCGTGATCTTCGGCATTCTTCTTTCTTTGCTTTCAAATTGTATCATAACAAGCGTTCCTCCTATCTTCCTTATTCTTCCCGGGGGTCAATATATTGGGGAGCGTCGGCATACCGGCCGTAGGTGCCGGTGTTTTTCTCAAACGCTTCTTTCGGATCCATTCCCCGGCGGATATCCTCCAGCATTTTGCCGGCCCGCACAAACTTGTAACCGATGACTTCGCCGCCTTCGTCGGCCGCCAGCGAAAGGATGTAGCCTTCCGCCATTTCCAGATACCGCACGCCTTTGGCGCCGGTGGAAAAAATGGTGCCTACCTGGGAACGCAGCCCTTTGCCCAAATCCTCCAGCGAGGCGCCAATGGGTAGGCCGCCTTCGGAAAACGCGGTCTGGGTGCGGCCATAGGCCAACTGCTGAAAGATTTCCCGCATAGCCACATTGATGGCGTCACAGACCAAGTCTGTATTCAGCGCTTCCAAAATGGTTTTGCCGGTCAAAATCTCCCCTGCCATCGCTGCCGAATGGGTCATGCCGGAGCAGCCGATGGTCTCGATCAGCGCTTCTTCAATCACCCCGGCTTTGACGTTAAGCGTAAGCTTGCAGGCGCCCTGCTGGGGGGCGCACCAGCCCACACCGTGGGACAGGCCGGAGATGTCGGTAACCTGGTAGGCCTGCACCCATTTTCCCTCTTCGGGAATGGGGGCCGGGCCATGATTCACGCCCTTTTTCAGGGTACACATTCTTTCTACTTCATGGGAATAGTTCATATGCTTTCTCCTTTCGAGACAATTTTGTTGCCAAACGGAAATGTCGGTATCATATCACCCCGATTTGTTCCGCTTTTATTATACGGCCTTGATAGAGAATTATCAATACAAAACGGTGCGGCGGCATAAAAAAATCGCCTCCACTGAAAAGTGGAGGCGATTGGGTGGCATACGCTTACCCTTAACAGGATAGAATTATTCGTTGCCGCTGACGCTGATGAAGAAGGTATCGGTGACTCTGCCATCCTCCGTCTTCACCGTAATCCAAACCATGCCGGTTTGTTTCGCCCTCACCAGACCGGTGGAGGAAACCGTGGCAATCTTCGTATCGCTGGAACTCCATATCACATTCTTATTGGTCGCGTTACTGGGCGTAAATTCCACCGTCAACTGCACAGTCTCTCCGCCCCTCAGTTTGGGGGATGCATTGGGCGGATCAGTTTTGATGGTCAGCTTGGTCACCTCGACCGACTTGGGCACCACTTTAAGGGTGGAGTAGGCAATGTAGTTACCATCCACGGTACGCACATAAACCGTAGTAATGCCCTCTGCCTGGCCGGTCACCAAACCGGTAGCGGAAATGGTGGCAATGCTGTTTGACATAATGCCCCATACCACATTTTTGTTGGTGGCGTTGCCCGGGGTAACGGTAGCAGCGTACTGATAGGTTTCGCCCACTTCAATTGTAACTGTAGAACCCGGCAGGCTGACGCCCGTTACCCGCACCGCTTTGGCGGTTACGGTGACGACACAGGTGGCGGTGTAGTTGCCGTCTGTCGACCTGGCCGTGACAACGGCAGTGCCCACTGCTTTACCGGTCACAATGCCGTTGCGGGCCACGGTGGCGATACTGGTGTTGCTGCTGCTCCAGGTCACATCCAAATTGGTGGCATTGGACGGGGTGATGGTCGCCCACAGTTGGTAACTTTCATCCACTTCCAAACCAAGCGTGCTCCGGTTCAGCGAGATACCGGTGACCGGAACGGTGTTGGGCAGCACCTGGAGGAATGCATAGGCATATTTGCCGCTGCCGTCCTGGGCCTGCGCAAAGATGATGACCGTACCTGCGCTTACGCCGGTGGCGTTTCCGTTTTGGTCAACGGTGGCAATGCTGTTGTTGCTGCTCCACCATGACAACGTTTGATTGGTAGCGTTGGCCGGGGTAATGGCGGCAATAAACCGGTAGGTCTCGCCAATGTTGATCGTCTTAGAGCCGATATTCAGACTCAGATCGGTGATCAGCACATTGTTGGCGGTCACGGTCACGTAGCAGGTGGCGGTGTAGTTGCCGTCTGCCGTCGTCACCGTGATATTGACGGTGCCCGGGGCTTTTGCGGTAATCAGACCGCTGCTGCTGACCGTGGCAATATTGGCGGCACTGCTGGCCCAGGTGACATTCTGATTGGTGGCGCCCTGGGGCAACACGGTGGCAATCAACTGGTATGTATCATTGACCACCATCGAGTGGCTGTTCTTGTTCAGGGTAACACCGACGACAGGCACCGTCTTGGCTGTCACAGTGACAAGACAGGTGGCGGTATAATTACCGTCCGCCGTCCTGGCCGTGATGGTGGTGGTACCCACCGCTTTGGCGTTCACCAAACCGTTGTTGCCAACGGTGGCAATGCTGCTGTTGCTGGTCGTCCAGGTCACGTTCTGGTTGGTGGCACCCTGGGGCAGCACGGTGGCCGCCAGCTGGTAGTAGCTGTCCACTTCCATGGTCAGGCTGCTCCGATCCAGGTTGATGCCGGTTACCCGCACTGTCTTGGCCGTTACGGTCACCAGACAGGTGGCGGTATAGCCGCCGTCTGCGGTGGTCACTGTGACGATGGCCGAACCCACCGCTTTGGCAGTGATGAGTCCATTGTTGCTGACTGTGGCAATGCTGCTGTTGCTGGTCGTCCAGGTCACATTTTGATTGGTGGCATTGGCGGGGGCCACGGTGGCCACCAGCTGATAAGTGCCGTCCACTTCCAGATTGACGGTGTTCTGGTTCAGGGTAACACCGGTGACAGCCGTGGTGCTGGGCAGTACTTGTAAGAGCGCATAGGCGTATTTACCGCTGCCGTCCTGGGCCTGTGCGAACACGACAACCATGCCGACGCTTTCGCCTCTCACCTTACCGGTCTGGTCAATGGTGGCAATGGCGGAATTGCCGGTCCACCATAGCAGATTTTGATTGGTGGCGTTGGCGGGGGTAATGGTGGCGTTAAACTGATAATATTCGCCGACTCTAACCGTGGCGGAAGTGATATTCATGGTAATGCCGGTAATTGGCACTGTCTTGGCGGTTACAGTAACAACACAGCTGGCGGTAAAGCCACCGTCCTGGGTTGTGACGGTAATCGTGGCTGTACCCGCGCCCTTGGCAGTAACAACACCACCGGTGCTGACAGTCGCGATATTGGAGTTGCTGCTGTACCAGGTCACATTTTGGTTGGTCGCATTGGCAGGTGTGATGGTGGCAATCAGCTGGTAGATGTCGTCAACTGCCATTGTGAGGTTGTTTTTATCCAAAGTGACACCGGTCACGTTAATGGTCTGGGGCGATACCGTCACCAGGCAGCTGGCCGAATAGTTGCCATCCTGTGTCGTCACCGTGATGATGGCGCTGCCCACCGCTTTGGCGGTCACAAGGCCATTGCTGACAGTGGCGATGCTGCTGTTGTTGGTGGCCCAGCTCACATTTTGATTGGTGGCGTTAGCGGGCAGCACTGTGGCAATCAACTGGAATGTGCTGTTCGCCTCCATGGCAAGGGTTGTTTTATTGAGCGTAACGCCGGTCACACGCACTGTCTTGGCCGACACGGTCACCAGGCAGGTGGCTGTGTAACCGCCATCGACAGTCGTTACTGTGATGGTAGTGGTGCCCACCGCCTTGGCGGTCACAAGGCCATTGTTGACAGTGGCAATGCTGCCGTTGCTGGTGGTCCAGGTTACATTCCGATTGGTGGCATTCTGGGGCAGCACAGTGGCAACCAATTGATAGGTGCCGTCCACTTCCATGCTCAAGGTAGATTTGTCAAGGGTGACGCCGGTTGTCCGCACCGTCTGGGGTCCCACATTGACCAGGCAGGTGGCAGTGTAATTGCCATCCTGGGTTGTCACGGTGATGATGGCGACACCCACCGCTTTGGCCGTGATAAGGCCATTGTTGACAGTGGCGATGCTGCTGTTGCTGGTGGCCCAGGTTACATTCCGATTGGTGGCGTTTGTGGGCAACACGGTCGCAACCAGTTGATAGGTACCGTCCACTTCCAGATCCAGGCTGGTTTTGTTTAGGGCCACACCGGTTACACGGATCGTCTTGGCCGTTACGGTCACCAGGCAGGTAGCTGTATAGCCGCCGTCCGCGGTGGTCACTGTAATGGTAGTGGTACCCACTGCTCTGGCCGTAACCACCCCTGCCGCCACAGTGGCGATGCTGGGGTTGCTGCTGGTCCAGGTTACATTCCGATTGGTGGCATTGGCAGGGGTGATGGTGGCGACCAACTGGTAGGTATCATCCACTTCCATGCCCAAAGTTGTTTGATTCAGGCTGATGCCGGTCACACGGACAGCTTTGGTCGTTACGGTCACGACGCAGGTGGCTGTATAGCCGCCGTCCGCGGTGGTCACTGTAATGGTAGTGGTGCCCACTGCTCTGGCCGTAACCACCCCTGCCGCGACAGTGGCGATGCTGGGGTTGCTGCTGGTCCAGGTTCCATTCCGATTGGTGGCATTGGCAGGGATGATGGTGGCGACCAGCTGGTAGGTGTCATCCACTTCCATGCCTAAAGCCGTTTGATTCAGGCTGATGCCGGTCACACGTACCGTCTTGGGAATAACAGTGATACAGCAGCTTGCGACAAATCCGCCATCCTCTGTGGTAACAGTGATGTAGGCAGTGCCGGCCGCTTTGGCTGTCACTACCCCCGTGCTGCTGACCGAGGCGATGGACGAGTTGCTGCTCGACCATGTCACATTTCGATTGGTGGCATTTGTAGGCAGAACCGTGGCAACCAGTTGATACACATCGCCCACTTCCATCGTTTTGGTCGTCGGGCTAACGCTGACAGATGTGACAGCCACGCCCCGCGACTGGACAGTTACGGTACAGGTAGCCGTAAAGCCGCCGTCCTGGGTTCTGACGGTAATATAGGTAACGCCCGCCCCTTTGCCGGTCACAAGCCCGTTTTGGTCAACGGTGGCGATCGTTGTGTTGCTGCTCGACCATGTAACCGCTTGGTTAGTCGCATTGGTAGGTAAAATAGTCGCAACCAGTTGCAATATGTCATCCACATACATGGAATGTACCGTTTTATTCAAAGTGACGCCGGTCACCCGCACTGTCTTGGCTGTTACGGTAACAAGGCAGGTGGCTGTATACCCGCCGTCCTGGGTGGTCACCGTAATGTAAGTGCTGCCTATTGCTTTGGCCGTCACCACCCCTGTGCTGCTGACCGAGGCGATGGACGAATTGCTGCTTGTCCATGTCACGTTTCGATTGGCCGCATTGGAGGGCGTAATGGTGGCGACCAACTGATAGGTGTCGCCCACTTCCATGGCAAGACTTGTTTTATTAAGTGATACACCTTTCACCCGATTGGGGCTGGGTAGTATACTGACACTGGCACAGGCCGTTCTGTTGCCGTCCTGAGTGGTCACATACACCGTGACACAGCCGGCTTTTTGGGCCGTGAGCAAACCGTTTTGGTCAATGGTGGCCAATGTAGTGTTGCTGACCGACCAGGTTACATTCTTATTGGTGGCGTTGGAGGGATTGACTGTGGCTGTAAATTGCAAGGTCTCGCCCTCATACATGGTGGCGCAAGAGGGATAAATGCTGACCGATGTTACCCTGACCGCTTTGGCCGCCACCGTCACCTGACAGGTTGCGGTAAAGCCGCCGTCCACAGTGGTCACCGTAATGGTGGCAGTGCCGACTGCTTTCGCCGTCAGATTGCCGGAACTGTTGACCGTAACGATGCTGGTGTTGCTGCTGGCCCAGGTCACATTTCGGTTGGAGGCGTTGGTGGGGTAAACGGTGGCGTTCAGTTGGTAGGTACCGCCCACCTCCATATTAAGGGTGGATGGGTTCAGAGTCACACCCGTTACACGGGTGGGCGCCGGCAATACCGTTACATAAGCGTAGCCGGTATGATTGCCGTCCATCGACACCACATATACGGTGACGCAGCCCGCCGCTCTGGCGGTCAGCACACCATTTTGATCAATGGTACCCACTGTGGGATAACTTACCGACCAGATAACATTCTGATTGGTGGCGTTGGTGGGATTAAAGACAGGGGTAAACTGCATCGTCTCGCCCACATACATGGTGGCGCTTGGGGGATTAATGGCCATAGAGATGACGCGCACGCTCTTGGCGGTAACCGTCACCTGGCAGGTGGCCGTATATCCGCCATCCGCCGTTGTCACAGTGACAACAGCATTGCCCGGCGCCTTCGCCGTTAAAAGGCCGGTGGAGCTGACCGTGACAATGCTGGTGTTGCTGCTGGTCCACGTCACGGCTTTATTGGCGGCGTTGGTGGGCAGCACCGTCGCCGTCAGCTGGTAGGTGTCACCGGTTTCCATCGACAGGCTGGTGGGGCAAAGGGAAACTGACGTTACTTTGGTGGGGGCCGCTTGCACGGTGACGCTGGCGCACGCCGTTTTGTTGCCATCCATTGTTGTCACATAAACGGTGACGTAGCCGGCCGCCTTGCCTGTCAGTACGCCGTTTTGGTCAATGGTGGCAATACTTTGGTTGCTGACCGACCAGACGACCCCTTTATTGGTGGCATTGGTGGGATACACCGTTGCCGTAAAGTTTTGTGTGTCACCTACAAAAATTGTGGCGGATGTGGGGTTGATTGTGACCGATGTCACCGGTATTGTCTTCGCGGTAACTTGTACAATACAGGTGGCTGTATAGCCAATGTTCGCCGCGTTCGCTGTTGACACAACGATGTAGGCGGTGCCTACCCCATTGGCCACGACCTTGCCGGTCTGGTCAACGGTGGCAACACTGGTGTCGCTGCTGGACCATGACACCGTCTTGTTGGTGGCATTTGTGGGTAAAACGGTCGCTATCAGTGTGTAAGTGTCATCCACTTTCATATTCAGAAGGGTAGGGTTCAGTGTAAGACCTGTCACCTGTACCGATTTTTCAACAACTGTAACCACACAGGTGGCCGTATAGCCGCCATCTGCTGTCCGCACCGTAACGGAGGCGGTACCCGCTCTGATACCTTCCACTTTGCCGCTGCTGTTGACGGTGGCGATGTTGGTATTGCTGCTGGACCATGTTACATTTTTATTGGTGGCGGTGGACGGCGAAATCGTCGCCTGCAGATACAACAGCTCACCTACCTGGATGGTCGCCGTCGTTTTATTCAGGCTGACGCCTTTCACAGATTGCGTCTGGGGATTGGCCAAAACTGTCAGCACCGCGCTGGCCGTTTTATTGCCGTCCGCTGTCTTGACATATACCATCACACAACCCGCTTTTAAACCGGTGGCCAAACCGTTGCCGTCAATACGGGCAACGCTGCTGTCGCTTACCGACCAGCTCACTGCCTTATTGGTGGCGTTGGAGGGGTTAATGGTGGGCACAAATTGAAATGTTTCCCCTACTCGGATGGTGGCACAAGAAACATTGAGGCATACCGATTTAACACTTGTGCCGGGGAGACACATCGCGATAGGAGGGGCCGCATTTTCGCCGCTGCTGCCTTCGGTATTCTCCGCAGCACTCTCTTCGCTTTCGGCGGCCAGTTTATCCATGGCGGCAAAGTCCCCTTCGTCAAGGGACGTCGCCTGCTGTTCGGACTCTTCTGCTAATTCTTCTCCTGAAGCGCCGATGGCAACCTCGTTTCCTGTTTCACTGGAAACAAAATCCTCGGCAAAGATCGTCGTAAGCGACAATGTCGAGATGATCATAAGGGCCGCCAGGAGAATGGCAAATTTTGCCTTCATCATTCCTCTTCCCTTCCTCGTCAAAAACTTCGAATATACCGGCCGGCAACATATTTCATTTCTTGACAAAAAAGTCAAAAGTGCGCAGCTGTGGTAACATTCTCGACCTCATTATATCGCTCTATGGTTAACAATGTCAATGATACCCAGTTGAAATATGGATAAAATATGTAGAAAAAGCAAAAAATTCTTGACGGATAAAACATTATTTTCCATTTCTTTATACAATCTGTACAAGATTTGTCTAAATATGCGCAGTGCAGAAAATACACGCTTTGTTGACAAATCATTTGCAATTAACTGTTTGACTTTAAAATAGTAGGGGAGTACAATAAGATGTCGATGATAAACTGTTTGTCCGCATGCGGCAAAACCGCCAAAAAACGGCGGATAAGAAAAGCGTTGCGACAGCGTTTAATCCCATTTTCTCATTACGATTCGGGGGTGCTGGCCATTGGCCCTGCTTAAAAAATTATTTGGTTCCTACTCTGAAAAAGAGTTAAAGCGTATTCAGCCCGTCGCCGACAGAGTGCTGGCGTTGGAAACTCATTACAAGGGCTTGTCCGACCAGGAGCTGAAAGCGGTTACGCCCGCTTTGAAAGCCCGGCTGGAAAAAGGCGAAAGCCTTGACGACATTTTGCCAGATGCCTTTGCCGCCTGCCGCGAAGCGGCCGATCGGGTGCTGGGCATGCGCCACTTTCCGGTGCAGATCATTGGCGGCGTTGTGCTTCACCAGGGGCGCATTGCCGAAATGAAAACCGGCGAAGGCAAAACCCTTGTGGCTACCCTGCCTGCCTATCTGAACGCGTTGGCGGGCAATGGCGTCCACATTGTCACCGTCAACGATTACCTGGCCAAGCGCGACAGCGAATGGATGGGCAAAGTGTACCGCTTCATGGGGCTTACCGTGGGGCTGATTGTCAACGGCCTTGACCCGGCCGCCCGCCGGGAAGCCTATGGCTGCGATATCACATACGGCACCAACAACGAGCTTGGTTTCGATTATCTGCGTGACAATATGGTCACCTACAAAGTCAATCAGGTGCAGCGTGGCCATAGTTATGCCATCGTGGACGAGGTGGACTCCATCCTCATCGACGAGGCCAGAACCCCTCTCATCATCTCCGGCCAGGGGGACAAGTCCACCGATTTGTACACCCGGGCCGACGATCTGGCCAAATCGCTGCGGATGATTAAAGTCAAGGAGCTTAATTCGAAAGAAGATCAGGACGATTATGACGGCGATTACATTGTAGATGAAAAGGCGAAGACCGCCACCCTCACCCCCGCCGGCGTCAAAAAAGCCGAGCGCTTTTTCGGGCTTGAAAATTTGACCGACCCTGATAATATCACCATCCAGCACCACGTTAACCAGGCGATCAAAGCCCGGGGCGTCATGCACCGGGACACCGACTATGTGGTCAAAGACGGCGAGGTTATCATTGTTGATGAATTCACTGGTCGTCTGATGATTGGCCGCCGGTATAACGAGGGTCTTCACCAGGCCATTGAAGCCAAAGAAAAAGTGAAAGTGGAGCGGGAGAGCAAAACGCTGGCCACCATCACATTTCAAAACTATTTCCGCATGTACCGCAAGCTGGCGGGCATGACCGGTACCGCCCTGACCGAAGAAGACGAGTTCCAGGAGATTTATAAATTAGATGTCATCGAGATTCCCACCAACCGCCCCGTCGTCCGGGTTGACAATCCCGATGTGGTTTACAAAACGATTAACAGCAAACTGGACGCCGTCATTGACCAGATCGTGGCCTGCCATGAAGAGGGCCAGCCGGTGCTGGTGGGTACTATTTCCATTGAAAAATCGGAAGTGCTTTCCAAACGTTTGGCCCTCAGGGGTGTCAAACACGAAGTGCTAAACGCCAAGTTCCACGAAAAAGAGGCCGAGATTGTGGCCCAGGCCGGCAAGTTTGGCGCTGTTACCATCGCCACCAACATGGCCGGCCGTGGTACCGACATCATGCTGGGCGGCAACCCGGAATATCTGGCCAAATCCCGCCTGCGTGCCGAGGGTATGACAGAAGAGATGATCAGCGAAGCCACCGGCTACAGCGAGACAGCCGACCCCGAAATTCTGGATGTCCGCCGCCGCTACGCCGAGCTGTATCAGCAATATAAAGACAGCATTGCCGAAGAATCAGAAAAAGTGAAAGAAGCCGGAGGCTTGTTTATCCTGGGCACCGAACGCCACGAATCCCGCCGCATTGACAACCAGCTTCGCGGCCGGTCCGGCCGTCAGGGCGACCCTGGCGACACCCGCTTCTTCCTTTCGCTGGAAGACGACCTGATGCGTTTGTTTGGCGGCGAACGGATTCAAAGCCTGATGGATATGGTGAGAGTGGACGAGGATATGCCCATTGAGTCCAAACTGTTGTCCAGCACCATTGAATCTTCCCAATCCAAGATCGAGGGGCGCAACTTCGGCATCCGCAAAAATGTGCTCCAGTTTGACGATGTCATGAACCGCCAGCGCGAAATCATTTATGGCCAGCGGGACAAAGTATTAAGCGGCGACAATATTAAAGAAAACATCCTGGCCATGATTAAAGACTGCGTTGACCAGAATGTGGATACCTATTTGGTGGATGCTGACGGCGACATCCATGATGATTGGAATTTGGACGGCCTGCGGGATCACTTCCTGGGCTGGATTACCGATCAAAACGACCTGCGCTACCAAAAACGCGAGTTGGAGGACGTCGAGCGGGAGGACGTGAAAGAGGCCTTGCTGCAAAAGGCGATGGCCCGTTACGAAGCCCAGGAAAAATCCATGGGCCCCGAACTGATGCGGGAGGTGGAGCGCACCATTCTGCTGCGCAACGTGGACCTTTACTGGATGGACCACATCGACGCCATGGAGGAGCTGAAGCGGGGCATTTACCTGCGTTCTTTTGCTCAGAAAGACCCGGTGATCGAATACCGGATGGAAGGTTTCGACATGTTCGACCAGATGATTGCATCCATCCGGGAGGATACTGTCAAGTTGATGATGGTGGTACAGCTCAAATCCCCCGACGCCCCCAAGCGGGAACAGGTGGCCAAGCCCACCATGACCGGTTCCGGTGACGGCACCCTGAAAAAAGAGCCTGTGCGCAACACTGACAAAGTGGGCCGCAACGACCCCTGCCCCTGCGGCAGCGGTAAAAAGTACAAAAAATGCTGCGGCGCATAAACGCATAAAACCCAAAATACCAGTCACGAACCACTCGCTTCATAAGCGGGTGGTTTTTCTGTAACGGGCACAACACTTGCTTATCCGCCACGCCGAAACGGCACTGATACGATTACAGTCACGGTCCGGCAGATGTACAGTGCTAATGGTCTACCTAATGGTTTGTCTAATGTACTTTTCATTTTATTCCCCTCGGAGAGTGGAGGGGGTTCGTGGGGGCCTGGGGAAACCATGTGGTTTCCCCAAAAAATGTTTTTGCATACTTTTTGCGCCAAAAAGTGTGGGCCGGTCGCGGCTTAAGCGATATGCTATATCTTTTCTGGAGAGACTGCACGTCTGTTTTGCTGCTATTTGATATCGATACCGACATCGATTTTTTCTCTTCATCACTGAATTTTTCTAAGACAAAAAAAGAAAGTGAAACGGCTTGTTTCTTTTTATTTGTGGCCTTTGCAGCAAATACTTTTTCATACCGCACTATATAAACACAATATAAATACAACATAAACAGGCGCCCACTCGTAAGGAGGAATGACACTTGCGCAAATTATCGCTGCTTTCTCTTATGACTGTTTTGGCCATGCTGGCGGCGTTCGTTGCGTGCCAAGGCCCGGTGCCCACCGCGCCGTCTTCACCCGAATCACCCGGTGAAACGGCGCCTGCCCTGGTCAAACCCACCCTTGATGACCCGCTCTGGACTGCCCTGCAGGATTCACTGTATGTCACCGATCCGGCAGTCATCAGCGAGATGCAGGCCAAAACGAAGGCCTATCTTGACAATCCCCCGCCCAATGCGGAACAGGCCTATCATTGGAGCGACTTGTCCCAGGAGCAAAAGGATTACTATGTACAGTGCGCGACAAAACCTTTTATGGTTTACAGCGTGACATTTGGCACAACGCCTGACAAATACCAGGCGACTGTGAAAGGCATGTTGGCCGGCCAGCGGCTGACCGACATGGTCGCAGAAGAATCGATTCTGGCTACCGTCCCGCTTTCCAACACCGCTGGCGACTCTTACTTTCAAGGCATTAGCTATAATCCAACAGCCACCGAAGAATCTGAAATGCTTTATGTCGGCGATTTTATGATGACGCCGCTTCTTCCCTATCCTTTTATGACCGACGCGGTAAAAACAAAATTGCTGGAAACCGATTTGGACCTGGCCAAAACAACTGTGCGCTGCGTGAATCTGCTCAATAATTTAAATATGCAGTGTTTATTATTTGACGACCAAACACAGCAATATTTCCTGCCTACCAATCAAAAGCTGGATGATGCGGAATTGCTGTCTCTGGCCGACATAGGCGCCCAGTCTCAGGCCGCCTTGGATGCAGGGCAGATATTTGACGAAGACGGAAACTGGATCCTCTACACCGGCAAACCTGTCATCTACCTCTACCCCACCGCCCCCACCGATATCACGGTGACCCTTCAGTTTGACGGCCAGATGACCTACACTTATCCCGCTTACCACGATGGCTGGCATGTCACCGCCTATCCCGGCGGACGGCTCATCAACAAGGGCGATCAAAGCGAGCACTATTATCTTTTTTGGGAGGGTGTAAGTCCCCACCGTTGGAACATGGACACCGGATTTGTGGTGGCAGGCCAAGACACCGAAGCATTTTTGCGTGACAAGCTCGCTTACATGGGCCTTACCCCCCGGGAGTACAACGACTTTATCACCTGGTGGATACCGAAAATGCAAAACAATGCTTATAATCTCATTCATTTTTCTTCCGTGGAGGAATACGGCCAGGTCGCTCGCCTGGGCATCTCCCCCGCCCCCGATTCCCTCTTGCGCATTCACATGGCCTGGAAACCTTTGGCCGCCCCGATAGACATTTCGCCCCAGACCCTCTCCCCTTTTATTCGCCAGGGCTTCACCGCTGTGGAATGGGGCGGCACCCAGACGGCCTAAGCAGCGCAAAAATGCCGCGTGCCATGGCGTGGCAGAACACCCGCCACCCTTACAAAATCAGCACAGGCATTTGGGCATAGCCCAAATGAGACCCCATACAAGCCTAACCACCCGCTGGTGCGGGTGGTTAGGCTTGTACCGACATAGTCTTTTGATTTGCTACGCCTAAACGGTGCTTATACGATCGCGATCGGCAGACGGGCAAAACAAATGGTTCTTTTTTCCTCTTCACCCTGCTTGCCCCCCAAAATCAGACCCAAAACCCTTCTCCCCATAGCCCAAGCGTTTCCCGCGCACCTATGCCCTCGCCCTAAGGATGGGGCTTAGGGGAAACCATGTGGTTTCCCCTAAAAATGTTTTTGCATACTTTTTGCGCCAAAAAGTATGAGCCGATCGCGGCTCAAGCGACATGCTAAGTGCCCGCCGGAGCGGCTGCCCCTCTGCCGTATTTTGATTCAAGATCGGTATCAGCTTTTTCCATTCGTCGCTGTTTGCACCTCAAAATCAGACCCAAAACAGTCCTCCCCATAAGCCGGGCGTTTCCTGTGTACCTATGCCCTCGCCCTAAGGATGGGGGTGGGGGAAACCATGTGGTTTCCCCGAAGAATGTTTTTGCATACTTTTTGCGTCAAAAAGTATGGGCCGGTCGCGGCTTAAGCGACAAACTAGATGCCTGCCGGAGCGGCTGTACGTCTATACCAATTCTATATTAATATCGG
>JAVBNO010000086.1:0-18077 GCA_031551485.1 Oscillospiraceae bacterium | reverse complement strand
TGTGCCAACTGTTTTAATGCCATTTCCCGTTCAATAGAGTTGCTATAGGTAAGCAATACATCCCGCGACTGGCTCAGGTTAAAACCAAAGTCAACAGCGATGCCGACAATCTCATAGATTGCAGCCAGATCGAAACCGCTGTCCTCCAGCATCAGCACCTGCTCTTCGCTTAAATAAAGGGACTCTAAGATTTTAGCTTTTTCCGCACCTTCATAATCGCGAATGGATTCTTTCAAATCGGAAGGAAGCGCCGGCTTCTCCAAAGGGCGGGTATGAAAATACTCTTCTTCATTTGCCGGCGCAGAAGAACTTTCTGCATCTTCACTAACAGATTGTTCAGGCTCCAAGCTGCTTTCTTCCGATAAGGAACTTTCTTCTGCGCTGCTTTCTTCAGAATGGGAATTCTCGTAATTGCTGGACTCGGACCCCTCTCCGTCAAGCATTTCTTCTATCCGAAGCAGCCAGCTTGTCCATCTATCTGCCACGCCGGTTATGTCAGTTTCACCAAGGGCATATGCCACATAAGGCATTTGCAATAACATAACCACACATAATGCAAGACTAATAACGGCCTTAATTGTCTTCTTCATAAAAACGTCCCTCGCTTTCTCTATTCCACCGCAATAACTGCGAACGATTGTTTTTGTTAAAACGAGCACCCAAATGGACCTTGTTCATTTAGGCGTTCTGCATAGACGTTCGTACTTGAAATGTGTTGTTTTGCTTGGCCCTAAGGGTAATCACATTCACAGCGCCTGACCACCTCTGGCCGGTTGGAATGGCGCTATTGCACTTGAAAGTAATTTCAGTTGGAGTAATGGATAAAATGGTGATGCCTGTGTCGGGGATTGCCCCCGTCGTTGTCCAATTTGGGTATTTTTCTCGACACAAACTCACAATCTCGAAAAACTGGCTATCATATTTAAGCGTGAAAGTGACACCGTCAAAACTGGTCAAATTGTTGGCAGTTACCGTGAAATTGTAACTTTCCCCCTCGATATAACGAATAGGGGCGGTATATACCCAGTTGGTCTCATATGGGCGCGCTGTGGCATATTCATGCATACCGGCGCTGGAATACCGTACCGTTTGCGCCGGAATACTATATGTTGCTTGCTGGGGGCCAAATGCCGTCTGGGTCCCGACCAAAGGCATTGTAAAATCTGCCGGAAGTGTTAGTTCCGGACAGCCGAAAAACGCCCTGTATACATTTGTGACACTGGTGGGAATCGTAAAGCCTTCGGGGAGTTCCGACAGGGCCGTGCAGCCATAAAACGCATAACTGATATCTTTAACAGAGGCCGGAATCAAACCGGCGGGCAACGATGTCAGGCCTGAGCAATTATAAAAAGTATAGCTCAAGGACTGGGCACTGCTTGGAATAAGATGATCAGGCAGTGTTGTCAAATTTGTACAATATTCAAAGGCATTATTCAAGGATCGGACGCCATCCGGTATGAAATTGTCGGGCAGTGCTGTTAACCCCGTACAGAATGCAAAAGTAGATCGAAGATTTAAAACACCTTGAGGAATCAGGTTTGCCGGTAGTTCGGTTAATCCTGTACAGCGGGAAAATGCGCCATCCAAATAAATTACGCTGCTGGGGATCAAGCCGGTTGGCAGTGCTGTCAAGCCCGTGCAATATGAGAAGGTATATTGCAGGCTCAAAACACCTTGAGGAATCAGGTTTGCCGGTAGTTCGGTTAATCCTGTACAACCGGAAAATGCACCATCCAAATTAGTTACGCTGCTGGGGACCAAGCCGACTGGCAGCGATGTCAACCCCGTGCAATATGAAAAAACAGATTGCAGGTTCCAAACACCATTGGGAATAAGTCCTGCCGGCAATTCAGTTAACCCTGTACAGCCGGAAAATGTTGCATCCATATATCTCATGCTGCTAGGGAGCAGGTTTGCAGGTAGTTCTGTCAAGCTGGAACAATAGGCAAATGTCTCTTTCATTTCGTCGACTGTCGTGGGAATAGAAAAACCTGTTGGCAAACTTTGCAGGCCAGTGCAGTTGCGAAACGATGCGTCTATGTTGGTAACTCCATAAGGAATCGTAAAGTTATCCGGCAATGCAGTCAGCTTTGAACAACTCGCAAAGGCAAAAGACATATCTCTGACTTGGCCAGGAATTGTAAAGTTGTTCGGTAGCTTTGATAAGCTGGAACAACCGGAAAAACATGTAAATATAGATTGTACAGTGCTAGGTAAAGTAAAGTTGTCAGGCAGTGCCGAAAGGCTTCTACAATATTTAAATGTACCTTCCATGGTGGTAACGCCATTGGCAATTGAAAATTGCGCCGGCAGAGATTGTAAATTTGTGCAGTCTGAAAATGTATCAACCATCGTTCGCACGCTGGCCGGGATGGAAAAATTACCGGGTAAGGAGGTTAAACTTTCACAGTATGAAAAGGCATAATTCATGTTGGATACGTTGTTGGGAATGGTAAACCCGCTTGGCAGCGAAGACAGCGCGCGGCACCCTGAAAAGATAGAATCTAAGTTGACAACGGAATGGGGCAAAGTAAACGTTGGCGGTAAAGAAGACAACTTATAACACCCCGAAAACAGTGAAGAGACATTGGTCACTTGGCTGGGAATCGAAAAGTTCGCAGGCAGTTGGGACATGCCGCAACTGTAAAATGTGGCATACATTTTTGTAACCCCGTTCGGAATAGAAAAGCCAGGACTAAAACTGGATAAATTACTGCAAGACTGAAATGTTCGTGATAAATCGGTTGCGGTTACGGGTAACAAAGGCGCGATCTTAAGCAAAGTGCAACCGTAAAACGTTGAACTTAAGGATGTAACCGGCTTTCCATTAATAATGGCAGGAATGGTGCCAATGATCTGTCCATCCGACGTAAAACCGCCGATATAGCCTTTTGTATACTCAGCAGCAGGGGAATTTAAAATATATTCTGTGCCGTTGCTGTTAAGACAATATTTCCATAGGCTAAGATCAACCGGATTACCATCTGTACCGATCCCTGAGTCAACGGCAAAAGCCGTTGTACTGCAACAGCAAAGGGCAACAAGAAGAAACACGAGCCCCCCAAAAAGCGCACATAACCCGTTAAACCCGGTTTTTCCCTTGATCACGTTGTTCACGCTTTCTTCCTCCTTCATATTAAATCATATCTTTTCATCGGCGTATGAACAATCAATAATGCCTTGTTTCAATAAGCCAGTTCAATAGGTTCATGCATTCAGACAGCAGAAAATAAAAAAACAACCATTCTCAAGAAATTGCTGTTTCCCCATGAATTCAATAAGGAACGTCCCTTTTTAACTGATTTGTCCACTTTTGGGCGTACAAACAAAAAGAGAGCCCAAGGCTCTCCCATACAACAATTGATATCTTTTTAACAAAATGAATCCCAACAAATAACTGCCCATGTACCCACAACCCATGATGCAATCTCCTCATTGTCACGCAATCCCACTTGCTTGCCTTCTTGTAAATAATTGTAACATTTTGCATGAATATGTCAATTATAATTGCTTACAAACTTTTCGGATGTTAACTATGAATTTTCACCAATTGATCACATATGAGCCCATTAATAAAGGTCGGCCCGCAGTGTGACTTTAAAAATGATAAAAGCGTTTCGCCTTCGCGGCATACGATTCCCATCGCCACCGTGTGGCCAAGATAACCGGGCCAAGAGGAAAAGTGAGAACACCCCCTGGAAACCAGTTGCACATAGGGGTAAAAATATGATACTATTTCTATGTTCATGTTGCGAAAAATGATTTCACAATATGAAACTATATCCTAAAGGAAAACGGTGTCATTAATGAAAGAAACACTCGAAATTGTCTCAAAAATATTGCCGATTATTTTACTGATTTTGCTGGGTGCTGTTTTCCAGCGCACACGATATATCACGACTGAAGCTGTCAGGGATATCAAAAAAATTGTTGTCAATATCGCTTTGCCTCTGGTCATTTTCACCTCCCTGATCAATGTGGACTTCAGTGCCCAATATCTATGGCTGGCCCTGATTGTCTTTGTCGTTACAACGGCGCTCTTGTTGGTGGGCCAGCTTATCAAGCGGCTTTCCGGTTCCCCCAACCGTTATTTGCCGGCCTTGTTTACCAGCTACGAAAACGGCATGATCGGGTATGGTGTTTTGGCGGTGGTATTTGGCCAGCAGAATATTTACCCTATTGTCGTGTTGGATTTGGGGCAAACGCTGTTTTTTTCCTTAATCTTTGTCGCCTATATGCAAATTACCAACGGCAAAGCGGTCGCGTCGCCGTCAAAATTGCTCTTGTCCTTTTTAAAGAACCCCTATGTTTGGGCTTCGGTGCTGGCCATCGGGCTCAAAAGTATCGGTGCCGTGGAAGTCATCCGGGCGGTGCCGCCGCTTAATGCGGTGCTGGAAAGCTTTGGCTTAATCGCCGCGTTGACAACCCCGCTGATGTGTATGATCATTGGGTACGAAACGAAAATTGATTTGCGCAACCTTAAAAAGCCGCTGGGGGTTGTCTGCCTGCGCATGGCCATTATGATGGCTGTCGCCACCCTGCTCAATGTGTTTGTCATCAACCGGTTGTTTCACCTGGAAAGCCTTTTTACTACCGCCGTTTACACCATGTTTATGTTGCCTCCCTTCTTTGTGGGCGCTCTTCTGATTCAAGATGAGGCGCAGGAGGAGAAGCATTTTGCCCTCAATGTCATTTCTTTGAATATTCTGGTATTTTTGATTCTGTTTACCGGCATGATTGTCTTGTTTCCCCGCTAAGCCCCTTGATCCAATCTTGAATCCAAAACGCCTTGAGGTCTCAATCAGGTCCTCAAGGCGTTTTCATTTTCTCAACAGCAGCGAAAGGGGAAAAATCTGACGAATATCTCTCGGCTCACGTCGTTGCTCCGGCGCCAAGTTACATTCTTGTAACCAGGGCACAAAAAAGTGCGTACTTTACGGTGGCCACGAAATAGGATATTATCATTATACTATATTTTTATGGAAAAATGTGAAATGAAATTATGAAAATATTACATATAATTCCATCTCAGAATGCCTGTAAGGATGATTGAATGGACGTTTATGATGCGATTCGCCATTTGGGCTTTCACCTCCCCGTTGCGCCCCCAAATGCCGGACAATTTGTAGGCTGTAAAAGCTTTGGACAAAATATGCTTTATGTATCGGGGTGCGGCTGCGTCATTGGAGGAAAAGGCGCCCGTGGCAAGGTCGGGCGCGACGTTACATTAGAGCAGGCACGGCGGGCCGCCGCCGATACGATGCTCAATTTTCTCGCGGTTGTCGAGAATGAGCTGGGCGATTTAAACAGAATTGTCTCCTTTGTAAAGCTGCTGGTCTATGTATCAAGCGATCCCGATTTCTTCGAACAGCCGAAAGTGGCGGATGGGGCGACGCAGTTGCTCGTCTCGGTTTTTGGCGAACATGTCGGCTGTCCCTCCCGGTCGGCTGTCGGCGTTGCAGTCTTGCCGGGAAACATTTCTGTGGAAATTGAAGGCATTGTCGCCTTTCAATAACTTCATGCTTAATGGCCCATGATGTTTGGTTTGAGGAGTAGTGCAAATGAGTGCCGAATATAGAATTGAAATGAAAAATGTGGAGAAACGCTTTGGCGGCATATGTGCGCTGAAGAACGTGAACCTTCGCGTAAAACCGGGCGAGATACATTGTTTTGTCGGAGAAAACGGTGCGGGAAAGTCCACACTGATGAAGATACTCGCCGGCACTTATAAAATGGACTCCGGAACCATTTACATTGACGGCAAAGAAGTCAATATTGATTCTCCGCGCAAGGGAAAACAACTCGGCATTGGGATTGTATATCAAGAGGTTGAGCTGGTAAAGGATCTCACCGTTGCGGAGAATATTTTTATGGAAAGCCTGGACGACCATAAATGGATTAACTGGCAGCAGCTCTACCGCGAAGCGGACGAAATTGTACGCGGCATTGGTTTCGAAATCGATTCCCGGTCCATTGTGGACGATCTCAGCGTGGCTTATCAGCAAATTGTCGAAATTGCGAAAGTGGTTTCCAAAAATGTAAAGGTTCTCATATTGGATGAACCGACGGCGCTGTTAAACGACAAAGAAACACAGCTGCTGTTTGAGGTGTTGGCCCGGCTGAAGGACAAAGGCGTCAGCATCATCTACATTTCACATCGCCTGGAAGAAATATTTAAAATTGGCGACACCATTACCACCCTCCGGGACGGCGA
Organism: Oscillospiraceae bacterium; assembly: GCA_031551485.1. Taxonomy (GTDB): domain Bacteria; phylum Bacillota; class Clostridia; order Oscillospirales; family Ruminococcaceae; genus JAVBNO01. The sequence goes on along the minus strand of JAVBNO010000086.1, from coordinate 11,863 downwards.
GGTGACAGGCGTCAACCGGTGCGCCGACGTGACCATGAATCAAGTCATTGAATTGATGATAGGACGCGAGCTTTCGACCATTTACCCCGACAGAAACATTTCCAAAGGCGAAGAAGCGCTTCGCATTGAAAACTTCTCCAATGGAAATGTGTACCAGAATGTTTCCTTTGCCGTGCATGCGGGGGAAGTGTTGGGACTTGCAGGGTTGGTGGGAAGCGGACGCTCGGAGGTGGCGCTGGCTTTGTTTGGCGCCGACCGCCGCAAAACGGGCAAGATATATTACTTTCAACAGCCGGTCAATTTTCGCTCAACTGTCAAAGCGGTTCGCAGTGGCATTGCGTTAATTCCGGAAAGCAGGAAGGAACAGGGCCTGGTGCCCGATTTGCCGATCAAAAGCAATATGACCATCACCAATATCAAAAAGGCGCTGAACGCGGTTGGTCTGATTGCGGCCAAGAAAGAAAACAGCATTGCGGCTGCTCTCTCGGATCAATTGCAGCTAAAGGCGGAAAGCATTGACGCCAGCGTGGGCAGCCTCAGCGGCGGGAACCAGCAGAAGGTGGTCATTGCCAAATGGTTTAACACAGACGCAAAAGTCATCATCATGGATGAACCGACGCGGGGTGTGGATATTGGCACCAAAGTGGAAATCTATCGTTTAATTAACGATTTGGCGACCCAGGGCTATGCCATCATCATGATTTCGTCGGAGATGATGGAGCTGATGGGCATGTGTGATCGTTTGATCGTCATGAATGCGGGCAAAGTCAAGGGTGAACTTCCCAAAGACAAGTTTTCTGAAAAAAATATTATGCAGCTGATATTGGAGGAAAACACAAATGAATAAGACGAACGCACAAAAGAAAATTGATTTTTTCAAGATATTTCAAAAATACATTGCCACAATTGTTGTGCTGGTGCTTTTTATTGTATCGGCAACACTTTCCAAATCATTCCTTTCTGCGCAAAATATTTCCAACCTGTTTCGCCAGCTTGCCATGCCGACCCTGGTCAGCATGGGAATGCTTTTTGTCATTCTCACCGGTGGTATCGATCTGTCCGTCGGTTCTGTTGTGGCCTTGACCAGCTGTGTTTTTATTAAACTCATTGAGACCACAAACGGCGGTTTTGGTTTTCCTCTCTTTCCTTCCATTTTATTAATGCTTTTGATTGCCGGCATGTTCGGGGCTTTTCAGGGGTATTTGGTGGCGGACCGCAAGCTGGCGCCCTTCGTGGTGACGTTGGCCGGCATGACAATTGCCCGAGGCATTGCGCTCATTGTTTCAAGCGCACGGCCGACAATATTGACCAATGACGTGCTGAAAAAATTCGCCATTAATGATTTCATCAAGATTCCCCAAGTCACCTGGCTGGTGATTTTGGTGGTCGTTGCTCTGGCGCTTATACAGCGGTTCACCCCCTTTGGAAGATTTGTTCAGGCCGTAGGCAGCAATGAAACAGCCGTAAAGCTGTCCGGTGTCAATACGAATAAATACATAATCAGCGTCTATGTCATGTCGGCCGTGTTGGCCGCTGTTGCGGGCATCATCAGCGTTTCCCGTGCGCAGATCGGTTCGCCGGGTGTGGGCGAGGGGTTTGAGCTGGACGCGATTGCCGCCGTCGTCATCGGCGGGGCCCGTCTCAACGGTGGCAAAGGAACCGTGCTCAACACCATCATGGGTGTGCTGGCCCTTGGCATGATCAACAACATCATGAACCTGCTGAATATCCAGGCCTATTCCCAGTCGGTGCTAAAGGGCATTATCATACTGCTGGCGGTGCTGCTGCAAACCGATTATAAAAAGACAAAAGACATTTCATCCATATAGTTTTTGTCAAATTGAGACACAAAGAAACAAGGGGGTGAAGCGGGAAACCAAGGGTCAAAAAAACCAAGAAAATCGAACACAACAAACTTAAGGAGGACAAAAATGCGTAAGTTTCTAACTTGTTTACTGGTTCTGTGCATGCTGGGAAGTTTGGTGGCCTGTGCCGGGACAGACGCTGCCCCAAGCGAGGGTGCACCTGCCTCCACACCGCAACAATCCGCCCCCGCACCCACAGCGAATGATGCATTGGCAAATGCCCCCATTAAAACGGATCCTTCTCAAATCGTCATTGGTCTTTCTATGAAAACGGTGGGAGCCCCCTATTTTGCCGCCCAGGAAGCCGCCATTAAGGCCGAGTGTGACAAATTGGGCATTACCCTCTACACAACAGTGGCCGATGGTGACATGGGCAAGCAGATGGCGGATGTGGAAGACATGATTGCCAAAGGCGTTGACGCCCTGATCATCAATGCGCAGGATCCGGAAGGCATTATTCCGGTCTGTGAAAACGCAGTTTCCAAAGGGGTTCCGGTATTTTTGATTGATACAACGGTCAGCGAAGCGGCCAACTACGTGACCTTGGTCCAATCCAACAACCAAAACATCGGCTTCCTGGTTGGCGAGTGGGTTGCCAACAATGTCAGCGGTGAAATTCGCATCGGTTTCCTTTCGGGCAACGAGGGCAACATGGTTGGCCAGGGTCGCAGAGGCGGCTTTATCCAGGGCTTGACCGAAGGGCAGCTGCAAAAGAACAACAGCACCAATTTCCGTGTGCTGACCCAAAGCTACAACGGTGGATGGTCCACTGAAAACGGTCTGACAGCGGCGGAAGATATGCTTGTGGCCGCTCCTGACATCAACCTGATTTTTGCCGAGAATGATTCCATGGGCTTGGGCGCCATTCAGGCCATTAAGAATATCGGCAAAGAAGGCCAGATCAAAGTGGTCGGCATCGACGGCCAAAAAGAAGCATTGGCCCTGATTAACGAGGGTACCAACTATCTGGCATCCGGCCTGAATGATCCTGCCGAATGCGGCCTGATGGGTCTGCAGTATGCGCTTCGTTGGCTCGGCGGCGAAAGAGATCTTCCCAGAGTCGTAAACACAACACCCGCTTGCGTCAATCCTTCCAATATCAGCCAGTACTTTAAACCCGACGCAGTATTTTAAAATTTTTTAACAATACTTAGACGTGGCGCGAAGAGGATGGCTCACCCTCTTCGCGCTTCCTTAAAAAAGCAAGATAACAAAAGTTAACCGATAAATTACAAAAGCGCTTGTCACACTTCCTGTTGTATCGTCGTTTTTTCGAAGGCGTAGCCAAGAAAAAACCAAATGGGAAGGCATATTGAGTAAAGGAAGGGGACACTATTTTGAAGATGCTTTTAGGCGGAAAATGGGTGGATGCCAGTAACGGCCAAACGATTGATGTACTCAATTCCGCAACGCAAGAGAAAATTGACACGGTGCCTTCTGCAACGGTGGCGGATGTGCAAAACGCCATTGCCAATGCGCAAAAAGCAAAGGATGTGTGGGCCGCCGTACCGCAATATGAACGCTCGCGCATCCTGCAAAAATGCGCGGATCTGATCGAGGCCAATGTCGACATGTTGGCCAAATCGCTCAGCGAAGAAATGGGCAAGATTATACGGGAAGCGCGGCCGGAAATAGCGGTGTCGGCGCAAATCTTCCGCGGCTATGCCGAAAAAGCCAATCACCTTTACGGTGAAACAATGAACGATTATCAGCGGGGCTCTGAAAAAGACCTGCTATTCACCCGCCGCCAGCCTTTAGGCATTGTGGCATGCATTTCACCTTTTAATTATCCTGTGGAGCTGTGCTCCCATAAAGTGGCGGCTGCTCTGACAATGGGCAATGCGGTGATTGTGAAACCGGCCAGTGATAACCCCCTAACCTTGCTAAGAATGTTTAAGCTCTTTGATGAAGCCGGAATTCCCGACAGCGTCTTGCAAGTGCTGACCGGCAGCGGTGCAGCCGTCGGCAGTTTGCTGGCCGAAAGTGACCTCATCAACGCCATCAGTCTGACAGGAAGCACAGAGGTAGGCATCAGCGTCGCAAAAGCCGGCGCCAGCTCGCTCAAACGCGTATTTTTGGAATTGGGCGGCAACGACCCCTTCATCGTCCTTGAAGATGCGAATATGGAAGCAGCCGTAGAGGCTGCCGTGGCCGGCCGTGTGCAAAACGCGGGGCAAACCTGCTGCGCGCCAAAGCGGTTTATTGTGCAAAACAGCGTTCGGCAGCAGTTTACCCAAGGGGTGCTGGAACGGCTTCAAAAAGTCCGCACTGGCAGTCCGCTGGATGAAAACACCGATCTGGGTTCACTCATAAGCGTGTCGGCGGCCAAAACAGTCGAGGAGCAGGTGGCCTACACCGTGGCACAGGGCGCAAAATTGCTGGCCGGCGGCAAAGCCTACGACCAAAGTTATTTCCAGCCCACTGTGCTTGGCGATGTTACCCTTGAGATGGACATTGCCCGCGATCTGGAAGTGTTCGGTCCCGTGATACCGATCATCGGCTGTGACACAATTGACGATGCCATTGCCATTGCCAACGCCACCTGCTACGGGTTGCAGGGAGGCGTTATGACGCGGGATATGAAAAAGGCGCTATATGTGGCCTCGCGCGTGGACTGCGGTTCTGTCGTCATCAACGGCTCGGGTAATTTCAGAAATGTAGACCAGCCCTTTGGCGGGTTCAAAAAAAGTGGCTTGGGCCGCGAGGGCATTACCTGCACGCTGGAGGAAATGTCACAAGAAAAAACGTACATATTGAAGGGCATATTTGCCTGATCGTACAAAAGCCGGGTATCCTGCCGACGGGAAGCCCGGCTTTTGTATTTGTGATTTCCGCTTGTTTTAGTGAATGCAATTGCATTCGTTGTTAGAATAGTGTATGCTGTGAGGGCAGTATGTATTGTAAAACAAAGCATCACTTAGGAAGCATGGAATGGCTATTCTAACACAGGAGGATTTCGATATGGCTGCAACGTTAAGACAGGAGCTGAAAGAGCGCCTTCTCAACAATGAATTTAACTGTGAAAAAGAACTGACGCTTTCAATTATCAGCGGCAAATGGAAAATAGTAATCATTTGGCACTTGGCCCACGACGGGGCGCTTCGGTTTAACGAACTGCACAGGCTCTTTAAAAAAATAAGCAACCGGATGCTGACAAAACAGTTGCGTGAGCTTGAGCAGGATGAAATTGTCCAACGCAAAATCTATCCTGAAATGCCTCCGCATGTTGAGTATTTGCTGACAGAACACGGCTGGACCATTGTCCCAATCGTGGACGCCATGTATGAATGGGGCTGCAATAACATCAGGCACTACTACGAAAAAACGAACGCGGAAGCCGCCAGTGAAAAATCAAAAAAATAGCCCATCCTTTCCGGTTGCATTTGGGTGACGTCGAAAAACACGGCCCAATACAGATAAGGATGACCGGTGCCCCCGCTGCCCAATAGCTGCGGGGGATTTTTGCGTCTTTTCGGCTCCTCCATCCCCTTGCGGGGGGTATTGGGGAATTGTATAATGAGAAGAGAGGAAAGGGGGCTGTGGTATGGTGGATGTGATCATCATCGGGTGCGGGATTGTGGGCGCGGCGGCGGCCTACCGGTTGTCCCGCTGCCAGGCCTCCGTTTTGGTGCTGGAAAAAGAAAACGATGTGGCCTGCGGCACCACAAAGGCCAACAGCGCCATCATCCACGCCGGCTATGACCCCCGCCCCGGCACGCTGATGGCCAAATGCAATGTGGAAGGCTCCCGCATGGCGGCCCGGATTTTCCGGGAGCTGGATGTGCCCTATAAGCGCTGCGGCTCAATGGTGGTGGCCTTTGCCCCCGGAGAAATGGAAACGCTGCAAATGCTGTACAAGCGGGGCGTCCAAAATGGGGTAGAGGGTATGCGACTTCTGGACGGCGCCAAAGCCCGGCAACTGGAGCCCCAGTTAAGCGAAGAAGTGGTGGGCGCCCTGTTGGCCCCCTCCGCCATGATTGTAAGCCCGTGGGAATACGCCCTGGCCCTTGCGGAGACGGCCGTGAAAAACGGCGTCACCCTCAGGCGGCAGTGCCCCGTGACCGCCATTGCCCAAACAACTGGCGGCTGGCGCGTCACCACCCCCCATGGGGATTTCGAATGCCGGTTTATCCTCAATGCTGCCGGCGTTCATGCCGACGAAATTCACAACATGGCGGCTTCCCCCGCGTTTTGCCTCCGGCCCGACCGGGGCGAATACCACCTGCTTGATAAAAGTGAGGGTGAGCGGGTTGGTCGCATTATTTTCCAGTGTCCCACAAAAGCGGGCAAAGGTACGCTGGTGGCCCCCACTGTCCACGGCAATTTAATTGTGGGGCCCAACAACGAAACGCCCTTTGACAAAGATGATGTAGCCACCACCGCCGAAGGGCTGGCCATTGTGGCCCGGCGGGCGAAAAAGTCCGTTCCGGCTTTGGACTTGCGCCAGAATATCCGCCAGTTCGCCGGCAATCGCGCTGTGGCCGAAACAGACGATTTTATCATCGCAGAGGCTGTGGGCGCCCCCGGCTTCATTGATTTGGCCGCCATCAAATCCCCGGGGCTTTCGGCGGCGCCGGCCATTGCCGAAATGGCGGTGGAGTTGTTGCAAGAACGCGGCCTTGTCACAACGGAAAAGACCACTTGGAACAGACGCCGGACCTGTGTGCGCTTTGCCGGATTGTCCCCGGCGCAAAAAGCCCGTCTGGTGCAGGAAAATCCCGCCTATGGGCGGATCATTTGCCGGTGCGAAATGGTGACCGAAGGCGAAATTGCCAATGCCCTTGCCGGGCCGATTCCACCCCTCTCGGTGGACGGCGTAAAACGGCGGTGCAATGCGGGCATGGGCCGGTGCCAGGGCGGCTTTTGCGGGCCGCGCATTGCGGCCTTGCTGGCGGCCCACCAGGGCCTGCCCCCTGACCAAATTCCCCAGGACAAAGCGGGTTCCTTCATTCTGACCGGCGAGACAAAAGGCGGTGGTACCCATGACATATGATCTGGTTGTAGTGGGCGCCGGGCCCGCCGGACTGGCTGCCGCCCATGCCGCCTGGCAAAGCGGTCTGCGCCACATTTTGCTGGTCGAACGGGATAAGGAACCGGGCGGCATTTTGAACCAGTGCATCCACAACGGCTTTGGCCTCCATTACTTTAAAGAAGAGCTGACCGGCCCTGAATATGCCGGGCGTTTCATCCGCCTGCTGCGTGAAACCGGCGTCGAGCTCTGCCTGGATACGATGGTGCTGGAAATAACAAGAGATCGCCGGGTGCACATGGTCAGCAAAGCGGACGGATACCGCATCATCGCCGCCAAAAGCGTCATTTTGGCCATGGGCTGCCGCGAGCGCACCCGGGGGGCCATTACCATTCCCGGCAGCCGCCCAGCCGGCATTTTGACGGCGGGGGCGGCCCAGCGCTATGTCAATATGGAAGGGTACATGGTGGGACGCCGGGTGGTCATTTTGGGCAGCGGCGACATTGGCCTGATTATGGCGCGGCGAATGACGCTGGAAGGGGCCAAGGTGCTGGGCTGTGTGGAGCTGATGCCCTACGCCGGCGGCTTGACCCGGAATATTGTCCAGTGCCTTGATGACTATCACATTCCGCTCTATCTTTCCCACACCATCATCGACATTCAGGGGCAAACGAGGGTGGAGGGAGTGACCGTCGCCAAAGTGGATGAAAACCACAGCCCTGTAAAGGAGACGGCATTTACCCTTGCGTGCGACACAGTGCTGCTTTCGGTGGGTCTGATTCCCGAAAACGAACTCAGCCGCCAGGCGGGTATCGCCCTTGACCCGCGAACCGGCGGTGCACTGGTCGATGAAAAGACCCAAACGCTTTTGCCCGGTGTCTTTGCCTGCGGCAATGTCCTCCATGTTCACGATTTGGTGGATTTTGTGACCGAGGAAGGCATCCGCGCCGGAAAGGCCGCCGCCGCTTTTGTGGCGGGCGGAGAAACCAAAGCAACCGGCCAACTGACGGTGGAGGCGGGGCAGGGCATCAGCTACACGGTGCCCCAGCGAATGGATAAAAACGGAACGGAAGATGTGGATATTTTCTTTCGGGTACGGCAAGTGTACGGCGAATGCACCGTTGTTGTAGCCGCGGAATCGCGGCCGCTGGCACAGTTTAAACGGCCCTTTATGATGCCTGGCGAAATGGAACGGGTGCGGCTGCCGCGCCGGCTGCTGGCCAATGTAACCAAGGGCGTTACCTTGCGGGTGGAGGAAAACCGATGACCGATCTGATTTGCATTGTATGTCCCCGGGGCTGCCATTTGCAGGTGGACGAAGAAAACGGATACGCCGTGACCGGAAACACCTGCCAGCGGGGCGAGACCTATGGCCAAAACGAGCTGAAAAACCCCACCAGAATGCTCACCTCCACAGTGGCCATTACAAATGCGGCCCATCGCCGCTGCCCGGTCAAAACCGCCCGGCCTATACCCAAAGGCCTGATCATGGAGGCGATGGCACTTTTGAAGGATATTACTCTTGCGTCGCCGGTGCGGGAAGGAGACATTGTCGTCAAGGACATTTGCCAAACGGGCATCCCCTTTGTGGTGACGCGGGATTTACAGGCCGATTCAGTCAGATAATCAAATATAGGAGGTGCCGCCGTGAAAAAGTATATCTTGGCGTTGGATCAGGGAACGACCAGCTCCCGGGCCATTTTGTTCGACAACGAGCAAAATATTATGGGTGTGGCCCAAAAAGAGTTTGCGCAAATTTATCCCAAAGAGGGGTGGGTCGAACACGACCCCATGGAGATTTACGCTTCCCAATACGCCGTGATGATGGAAGTGATTGCCCAAAGCGGTGTGGCGGTGGGGGACATTGCCGGCATTGGCATTACCAACCAGCGCGAGACGACGGTGGTGTGGGACAAGGCCACCGGCCGGCCCGTTTACAATGCCATTGTCTGGCAGTGCCGGCGCACTTCCAAAATCATTGACGATGTGGTGGCGGCAGGATACGCGGACACAATCCGCACGGCCACCGGGCTGGTGCCCGACGCCTACTTTTCCGCCTCCAAAATCAAGTGGATCTTGGACAATGTGGAAGGGGTGCGCGCCAAAGCCGAAAAGGGCGAAGTGCTGTTTGGCACGGTGGACACATGGCTGATTTGGAAGCTGACCGACGGGGCCGTCCATGTGACCGACCGCACCAACGCATCCCGCACCATGCTTTACAACATCCACAGCCTGGCCTGGGACAAAACGCTGCTGGAGGCCTTTGGCATTCCCGCGGCGATGTTGCCGGAGGTTCGCTCCTCCAGCGAAATTTTTGGCCATGCTCATATTCAAAACAGGGAAGTGCCCATCTCCGGCATTGCCGGGGATCAGCAAGCCGCCCTGTTCGGCCAGTGCTGCTTTGCAAAAGGCGAGGCCAAAAACACCTATGGCACCGGCTGCTTTTTGTTGATGAATACCGGAAGTGAATGCTGCCAAAGCCAAAACGGGCTGATCACCACCATCGCCGCCACCGCCGACGGCAGCGTGCAATATGCCCTGGAGGGCAGCGTCTTTGTGGGCGGCGCCGTCATCCAGTGGCTGCGGGACGAAATGCGCTTCCTGGCCGAAAGCCGTGATGCGGAATATTACGCCGGAAAAGTGCCGGACACCGCGGGGGTTTATTTGGTGCCCGCCTTTGCGGGTCTTGGGGCGCCCTATTGGGATATGTATGCCCGCGGCTGCATTGTCGGCCTGACGCGGGGTACCAAGCGGGAGCATATCATCCGTGCGGCACAGGAATCCATTGCCTACCAAAGCTACGACTTGGTGCGGGCAATGGAGAAAGACACTGGCGCAGGTTTAAAAGAGCTGAAAGCTGACGGCGGCGCTTCCCGGGATGCCTTCCTGATGCAGTTTCAGGCGGATATTTTGGGTGCGCAGGTTTGCCGGCCCGCCATCCGCGAGACAACGGCCCTTGGTGCCGCCTATCTGGCGGGGCTGGCCACCGGCGTGTGGCAAAACATCGATGAGATTAAAGCCTTGTGGCGCTGCGACATCCGCTTTACCCCCGCCATGGCGCAAGAGAAAGCCGCCGAACTGCTGGCCGGCTGGCACAAGGCGGTGGGCCGCAGCCTGGACTGGGCCGATCGCTAAGACCATTTGTCCCCGCTCAAACCACTCACGCCGGCCTAGGGAATGGTCTTTTTTTGCTTCCGTGCCTCTTGCGAGCCAAAACTGTCCTCCTGCGAGGCCAGGCGTCTCCTGCGCAGATATGCCCTCGTCCTAAGGATGGGGGGGGGACCATGTGGTTTCCCCAAAAAATGTTTTTGCATACTTTTTACGCCAAAAGTATGCGCCGGTGGCGGCCCCGACGACATGCTACATCCTTGCCGAAGCGGCGATACATCCGCTTCGGCTGCGATTTGATATCGATACTAACACTTTTTTCTTTATCACTAAAGCCGGTTGCCTCCTGTCAAATTTCAATCAACGCCTCGTTTTCGACCGAAAACGGGGCGTTTTGCCGTGCAATCCACAAACGATAAAAGTCTGCCCCACGGGTGTTATTTAACGCTCATTTAACAGCCACTGTGTAAAATAGACGGTGATGAAACGATTAAAGACGTTATGGCATTCAGCAAACAGGCAATAAAACAGTGTGAATATACAAAGTGGAGGGACGTCTGACATGAAAAAGAAAATGAGAGGCTTGGTTGCCGTTTTACTATGTTTTTCCCTGGTGCTGTCGGGCTGCAGCGCCAAAATTCAGGAAATTGCCGATAAAATTACCGCTTATAAAACAGGACAATCCCTGGCTGCTGCGGGGCGGCCGACGCCGGTGGGTGCCGGCATCAAGCTGGAGGCGCTGGGCCATTATCCCGACGGCTTTAAAGGCAAATACAAAGTGCAGACGGGGGGCAGCGGCTGGGATGGCGAGGCGCCGCTGTTTAACCCCCTTGGCGACAAAAGCGCATATAATGAGGTTAAAACGCTGACTGGCCAAGTTGAGTTTACCTACATTGACAAAGACTATCGACCCGCCACCATTCGGGCAGGGGGTATGCGGTGGGAAATGTCCATGCCCTATGAATCGGTAGAGGAATTTTTAAATTTAGAAAAATACATCGAAGATTTGGGCGGGGAAGTTTTGTCCTCCACCGGCGATGTGCTCATGTTTAAAATTGAAGAAGACGCAGGCAAAATTGTCTGGTGGGGAAAAACATATCCATATGGCGAGAAGATTTGGACAGAGCTGTGCCGCGAACAGTGGCTGGCGATGGGGGAGACCCTTTCGCTGACCTATGACGAGGTGAACGCCTGTGGCGCCCAGTATTACTTTAAGACAGCCAGCACGCCGGGCAAACTGCAAACGCTGACCGCCAAACCCGGTAGCGGGCATAGCTGGACGATAAGCGGACAAAGCGGATTTCACAGCGGCGACTACAGCCGCGACGTTACCTTTGCTGCAACCCTAAATGAGTTTGGAGATTATCAAAATACCTATGTGTACGACGATATTCCCCAGGAACCGGAGGATACGCTGTGGTGCGTGCGATACTGCTGCGAGGACAGTACCGCCCTTAGTCTAAGCTTTAGCGAAACAGCCGACCTTGCGCCAATTCAATACGGTGAAGGAATGGGTGCCCTTTTGATTAAAGGAGCGCCTTGGGGCAGTGTGAGCGTAATGCTGCAGGGCAGCAATAATCATCTCAGTTACCGGACAGAGCACCCCGACATCCCCAGCAACACGCTCAGCGGCGACCAAACGGCAGAGGGAGATACTTTGTTTTGGGTTCCCCCCGGCTATTGGGATATTCAGATTCAAAACTATGTCAGTAAAATGGTTCCTGTCAGCACAGGGAAACTGACGGTGGTAGAGGCGCCCACCAACTTGCGCCGCATGGCGGTGGAAGAGACGACGGATATACCCACTGCCGCCGCCATTGAAGAACACGGTATGACCTTTTTATCGCCACCCCAGGAGCAGGGTGAGACAGTAAAATTGGAATTTTTGCTCTATGACAGCACTGCCAAAGACCCCAAGCCA
>JAVBNO010000063.1:0-13643 GCA_031551485.1 Oscillospiraceae bacterium | reverse complement strand
ACAATTTCGCAATGAAATTTCGGAGTTTGCACTCCCTTATTTGGAGGTCGGTTTCATCGTCCGGGAGTATGTACCCCCCAAAAAATGAAAGGCGCAGGTTTCGCTGATGCCGACGCAGCCGCTTTTGCACCCCTATAGGCTTCGTATACCCCCCTCCAAGAAAACATGCTCCTCTTTGTAATATGACAAGAAAATGGCCCGATTTTCATCGATCTGTGGATTTTCGGGTTTTGATGTGCTATGATAGTGCCGGTTTAGAATTATCCGCGGTGTCATGTGAGCTTTACTCATTTGATGTCGCGAGTTTATATTAGTGGAAGGTGAATGAATTCAGAATTGGCCCATTAATTTTATCAACTATGCTTTGGAGGGTAGAAAATGAATCTGGGTTCAAAAACAGGTGAGATTTCAGCAAACAAAAAATATATTTTAGGTAGAATGTGTGTTTATTTAATTATTGCTGTAATCATTGTTATTTTAGGAACAACATTCAAATCAAATTGGCAGCAACTGTTTAGTGACGAATCTTTGGGTGTCATAAAAGATTATGCCTTATTTATTCCCTATCTTTTAGCCCTAATTTTCGTTCTGGTTGCCGTTCTGCCTCTATCGTGCCTAGGAAAAAAAGTGGATCTTTTTGAACAAGGTTTTACCTATGGGCACAAGCATTTTACGTGGGATTCAATTCATTCAATAACATGGATCAAAAAGCCGTATCACTTGTTGGGGTTTATCCCCATTCCGTTCATTAATTATTATAAAATCAGCACCATACCAATGGATAACAGTCCGATTTTACCGGGACTTTCCAGCCTCTATATGGATGATTTATACTATAAGCTTTCCACGTCTTTTAACAATGCTAAGAAGAATCAAGTTATAGGAGATTAATAATGGAATTTATTATGGAAAATGCAATCTACATTATTGGATTCATTGTTATTGTGATCGGAGCCGTTATCGGCAATGTTGTATTTGCTAAAAAGGGTGGCAATACAAAATCAAAGCAAGCTTTGCGAGGGTTAGTAGACAGAGAAATTCCTGGCGACAATGCGTATACGTTTATCTATTCTACTTTTCAAGAAGAGATACCGCTTACTAGAAAGGTTATGTTATATTCTTATGTAACCGCTTTTAAGCAAGGAGAGTCGTTTTTTTATGTTTTACCTATTACTGTTGACAAGGGTAGACCGCTTGGAAATGGCATTATAAAAATAAGCCATGAAAACACTGACAAAGTAAAATACAGTCTAAATACTACAGAAATTATTTTAAAAGATAGAAAAGAACCAATTGTTTATTCAACACTTCCCCATGCTATCAGTATTGGGAATGCCACTTATGATCAGGTGACATTAATGCAAAAAGCAGAAGTAAACAGTTATGCTTCTTTTATAAAAGAATTTAATGCGAAGTTATAATTTTGCAAAACATTGCGTATCGAATAGGCACTTGCTACCTTTCTGATATAGAAACGTGTTATTCCTATGTACATCACCAAACACTCCGTATTTGATGCCATATTTTCTGCAACAACGAGCCGCGTCCCGATATGCTCAGGACGCGGCTCGCGTTCTCTTTATATCTCACACTCGGCTCCTGTACCGTCGCTCCGTGTGAATTCGTTTTGCTTTGACGCACTGTGCCGTGGTCGACGATGGCATACCGCAGGTCGGCGCCAAAAGCTGTCAGGGGATTGTCATGGTCTCGGCACACAAAAAACCACCCATCCGGGTGGTTTTTTGTATCACGTTAGATGTGATAACTGGCGGAGAGGGGGGGATTCGAACCCCCGGCTCTTGCGAGTCACTGGTTTTCAAGACCAGCTCCATAAACCGCTCGGACACCTCTCCCAATATGATCCCATATACCGGTTCATTCCGGCGTCTGTAATCATAACACACTGCCAAACACACCGTCAAGGGAAAACGAAAGAGGGAAGAGGTGCACTTTCAACGACGTTTTGGCTGAAAAAAGAGGGCCACTGTGTTTGTGTACAAAAAAATACGCAGATGCCGTCTTAGTACGAAACTCAGTTGGTTTTTATCCTCAACGGTGGTATAATAATGCAATGTAGGCCCTGTAAAGGAAATTGCTAAGGAGGAACTCAACACATGAGTGACAAAAAATTCTACATCACTACCCCCATTTATTATCCGTCCGACAAACTGCACATTGGCCATAGCTACTGCACGGTGGCTACCGATGTAATGGCGCGGTATAAACGAATGCAGGGTTACGATGTGATGTTCCTCACCGGCACCGATGAGCACGGCCAAAAAATTGAGGAAAAAGCCAAAGCGGCCGGTGTCACCCCCCAAGCTTATGTGGACAATATTGTTGCCGGCATCAAGGACCTTTGGCAGCTGATGAACATCTCCAACGATCGTTTCATCCGCACTACCGACGATTATCACATTCTGGCAGTCCAGCGTATTTTCAAGGACCTTTACGACAAAGGCGCCATCTACAAAGGCGTCTATAAAGGCAAATATTGCACCCCTTGTGAATCCTTCTGGACCGAAAGCCAGCTTGTCGACGGCAAATGCCCCGACTGTGGCCGCGACGTGGTCAAGGCGGAAGAGGAGGCCTACTTTTTCAAGCTTTCGGAATATGGCGACCGCCTTTTGGATCTTTACGAAAAGCAGCCCGATTTTCTGCTGCCCAAAACCCGCCAAAACGAGATGGTGAATAATTTCATCAAACCGGGGCTGGAGGATCTCTGCGTCTCCCGTACCTCCTTTTCGTGGGGTGTGCCGGTCGATTTTGATGACAAACATGTGGTCTATGTCTGGGTCGATGCCCTTTCCAACTATATTACTGCATTGGGTTATCAAAACGAAAAATACAATGATTATACAAAATATTGGCCGGCGGATGTCCAGTTCGTCGGCAAAGAAATTGTCCGCTTCCACGCCATCATTTGGCCCGCCATGCTTATGGCCTTGGATTTGCCGCTTCCCAAGCAGGTTTTCGGACATGGTTGGCTGCTGCTGGAAGGGGGCAAAATGAGCAAGTCCAAGGGCAACGTGGTGGATCCTGTGGTGCTCTGCGGCCGCTACGGCGTCGACGCCCTGCGCTATTTCCTCTTGCGGGAATTTCCCTTTGGCACCGACGGTGTCTTTTCCAACGAGGGGCTCATTACCCGCATCAACGCCGATTTGGCCAACGACCTTGGCAATCTCGTCTCCCGCACCACCGCCATGTGGGATAAATATTTTGGTGGCGTGATCACGGCGGCCCGGGAATACGACAAAATCGATGATGAGATCATTCGGATGGCTACCGCCCTGAAAGGGCTCTATGAGACCCAAATGGAAAGCTATTCTTTCCAAAACGCGCTGATGGAAATTTTCAAAGTCATATCCCGCGCCAATAAATACATTGACGAGACAGCTCCCTGGAACTTGGCGAAAGACGAAAACAAACTGCCCCGTCTGGCTGCGGTGCTCTATAATCTGATCGAGGTCATCCGGATTGCCGGCATCTTACTCCAACCCTTTATGCCCGAAAGCTGCCAAAAAATCAAAGAGCAAATTGGCGCAGCTGACGCCCAATATCATTACGAAAGCGCCGGCAAATTTGCCCTTTTGCCCGAGGGTACTCGGGTGGCCAAAGGCGAAAATCTTTTCCCCCGGCTGGATTTGGCCAAAGAGCTGGACGCCCTTTCCGGTGGCACTGCCCCTGTGACTGCTTCGGTGCCGGCGCCCAAAGCCCAACCTGTCCAAACTGAAAAGCCCAAAGCGGAAATTCCCGGCATCATTACCATCGACGAATTTGCCAAGGTCGAACTGCGCGTAGCCCAAATTACGGCCTGCGAGCCAGTGGAAGGCGCCGACAAACTCCTGCGCCTCACCCTTGATGACGGAGCCGCAGGCCGCCAGGTTGTATCCGGCATTCACGAATGGTACGAGCCCGCGGATTTAATCGGCAAAAAAATTGTTGTTGTGGCCAACTTAAAACCCGCCAAACTCCGCGGCGTTTTGTCGCAAGGCATGATTCTGGCCGCCGATGTGGGCACCGACGGCTGTTGTGTCATCTTCATCGATCCTTCTGTCCCCAACGGCAGCAAAGTGCGTTAATATGAAAGTGTGTTAGTATGAAAAGTGTGCTTGCAGAAAAGTGCATTCATATTCAACCAACGAAAGAAGGAACTACCATGCCAATTTTAACATTCAAACATCGGACTGTTACACGGGTGGCCCTTACGATGATGCTGGCAATTGCCCTTGCGCTGGGTGGCTGCGGTATGTTCGCCGCCCCGGCTAAAAATACCATAGCCCCCCAAGTGCTTACCAAAGAGCAGACCGACATCATCGATCTTGTTGGGTCTCAGAATGACCTTTCATTCTTCACCTATAACACCACCGAGGCTTATCAATACTTCGATGTTTGGGTAGAGGTCTATAAAGACGGTAAGCTCATGGATACTTATTCCCACTTTGGCATGATGGGCGATGACGCCAAACCCTGGAAAGGCGAAATGGCCGTTTCGATTACCCAAACCCCCGACTATATTTGGAATATATCGGTGCGCAATGGAAGTGATGAGGGGGTCACCAGATGCAAAAGTGCCCCCTGCTCTTACTATGACGCCGGCCTGGGTTGTGCCTCTAGTCAAATGCAGGCACCGGCCGTCATTGAGGATGGCAAAGAAATTGTCCTCTATTCCGCGGTTTTTGCCGGCGATTCATTTCGCGCCGTTGATGAACAGGAATATGTTGCAAATCCCGACATCCTAAAAGACTATCCTTATGTTCATCTTATCAAATGCCGCTTTGGCAATACAGAAATGCCCGAAAAAATAGCCTGACGGCGAAAGGGAAGCCCATGCCTGCTTATACCGGAATTTTTGACTCCCATACCCACTATGGCGATAACCGTTTTGATGCCGACCGCGATGCACTGTTGGAGGCGCTTCCCCGGCGGGGCATCCGTTTTGTCATGGCCGCTGGCGCCGATATGCCCTCATCCCGCCGCAACATCACCCTGGCCGAACGTTATGATTATATCTACGCCGCGGTGGGGGTACATCCCCACGACGCCAAGGATTACACCCCGGCCGACAGGGAAGAGCTGGTCACTCTGGCCGCTCATCCAAAAGTCAAAGCCATTGGTGAAATCGGCCTCGATTACCACTACGACTTTTCCCCCCGCGACTGCCAAAACGTAGTCTTCGAGGATCAGCTAAAGCTGGCCAAATCGCTTAATATGCCTGTCATCATTCACGACAGGGAAGCCCATGCCGACACCCTGGCGCTTTTGCAAAAATACACCCCCCAAGGTGTCATGCACTGCTATTCCGGCTCGGCTGAAATGGTGCCCGCCCTTCTCAGGCTGGGGTTTTACATCGGCTTTACCGGTGTTGTCACCTTCAAAAATGCCCGCAAAGCTCTCGAAGCCGTGGCGGCCGTCCCCCTAGATAAACTGCTCATCGAAACCGATTGCCCCTATATGGCCCCCGAGCCTTTCCGCGGCCAGCGCTGCGATTCCTCCATGCTGCATGGCGTTGTGGATGCCATTGCCAACGTCAAAGGCATCACTCCGCAGGCCCTGGTTGCCGCTACCTGCCAAAATGCCTGCTCTCTTTTCGGCATTCCGTTGAATGCATAAATGCATCGTCATATAACAACCAAAAGGCCCGGCAGCGTTCGACAACGAGCGCGCCGGGCCTTTTGGTTGCGGTCAATTGGATACCGCAGCCTGGTTATAGAGCACCTCGTCCTGGTATACAAGGACGCCGCTTTTCACAAGCTTCATCTCGCCAATATCCTCTTCTGTAGGATACAAGCGCAAGGCGTGCCAATTCTCCCCATCTGTAATGGTGTAGACAACCACCTGGCCGGCTTCCACACGTAAAATCAAATCATCCATCCGAAAGCCGCGGCTCGGAGGACTTTCCTCCACCGGCTGCTCGGTCCTGGTAGCCATATCCAGCCACCCCAGCACCGATCGGTGAAGGCCCGACCCAAAAGAAAACGCGTAGACAAGGTCGGTGGTTCCGTCCCTGTTCACGTCGTAGGGAACAACACTGGTGACGCCGAATCCCCCAAAACCCCTCCCAATCAGGGTGGCTTTGCCCTCCTTTACCACAAACGTCTCCCAGCTTGAACCGCCGTCCACAATCTTGAACAATTGGCAGCCGCACTGCGCCCATACATCCTCCGGCGTAATCTCTGCCAGCTCCAGGTCGCCCGGTACACTGTCTGCGGCAAAAATCAGCTTTTCCGCCTCCCCAAGGGCCATTCGCTGGTTTTCTCCCGCTGCTGTGACCCCTGAACCGCTGTTGCATCCCGCCGCCAACACAACCGCCAATACAATCGCCAGCAACCCTAAAAGCCCTTTGCGTCCTGGTTGAAAAATCATAGCCATAGCCATCGTCTCCTTATATAAAACCGGCAGACGTTGGCCTGCCGGTTCTCTCGCCCTGCAAAAGGGCACTTATGACAACTTTTCAATGGCTGCCCGAATACGGGCCAAACTTTCCTCTTTGCCTAAAATCGCGCACAGCTCAATGCCGCCGCCGGGGGTACTCTCTTTGCCGGACACCGCCACCCGAATTGGCCACAGGATATAGCCATTTTTGACGCCCAGCTTCTCAATCAGTGCAAAAAGGGCTTCGTGCAGTGCTTCCACCGAAAATATTTCCACCTGCTCCAGCACCGGCAACACGGCTTTAAGGGCCTCAAGGGCGGTGGCGGGGTCGGTCTTCATCTTTTTGTTCACGTACAGCACATCCGAATAAACAGGCATGGCGTCAATAAAATCGACCCGTTCGGCAATATCGCTTAAATATTCGGTGCGCACCTGTAACAGCGACGCCAGCAGTTTTTTGTCCACCCCCGGGCGCTGAATAAACTTGTCCATCCATGGCAGCGCGACTTCGTAAAAAGCCTCGGGGGTCATGCGCCGCAAATATTCACTGTTAATGTAATTGAGCTTCAGTATATCAAAGATAGCGGGAGATTTGGAAATGCCCGATACGCGAAATGCCTTTACCAGCTCCTCCAGGGTAAAGATTTCCTCTTCGCCCCCCGGCGCCCAGCCCAAAAGGGCAATATAATTGAGCACCGCGTCTTTCAGATAGCCCTTGGCGACCAAGTCCTGATAAGAGGCGTCGCCGTTGCGCTTGGAAAGTTTTTCGGTGGCGTTTTTCATCACGGGGCTGCAATGAATATACAGGGGCGTCTCCCATCCAAAAGCCGCATACAACAAGTTGTATTTGGGCGCGGAGGACAAATATTCGTTTCCCCGGATAACATGGGTAATGCCCATAAGATGGTCATCCACCACATTGGCAAAATTGTAAGTAGCCATGCCGTCCGCTTTAATCAGCACCTGATCATCCAGCGAGGTGTTTTCCACCGTGATGTCGCCAAAAATCTCGTCATGAAAAGTGGTGCTGCCGCTGTCGGGCATCTTTTGCCGGATGACGTAAGGCACACCTGCGTCCAGCTTAGCCAGGATTTCTTCCGGCTTCAACGCGCAGCAGTGCCGATCATACTTGGGATCCTGCCCCGCCGCTGTCTGCTGGGCGCGCACTTCGTCAAGCCGCTCCTTGTCGCAAAAACAGTAGTAGGCGGCCCCTTTTTCAATCAACTTAAGGGCGTATTCTTTGTGCATATGCACCCGCTCCGACTGCACATAGGGCCCCACCGGCCCGCCAATGTCCGGCCCTTCATCCCACAAAAGCCCTGTATCCCGCAGGGTATCATATATAATATCCACCGCGCCTTCCACCAGCCGTCCTTGGTCGGTGTCTTCAATGCGCAAAAGGAATTGTCCCCCCGCCTGCTTCGCCACCAAATAGGCGTAAAGGGCGGTGCGCAAATTGCCCACATGCATATATCCGGTGGGGCTGGGCGCAAAGCGTGTACGAATTTGTGTAAACGTCATGTCCTAATTACTCCATTCTCTATCGTGTAAAACATCACATAATAAGCTGGTCTCATTCTACTATTCCCCCAAAAGCCTGTCAAGCCGCCGTCGCCCCAATTCGCTGTAAATAGATGCGCGCCAAAGGCTCAATCAACTTCCCACCGTTTGACAGATTCTGCGGAAGAATGAATCTATAATTTTTATACCGTATGTAAATAAATGGATATATAGTAAAATAAAGGAATACGGAATCAACCGGGGCCTTCGCCGTCTATAGAATGGCAATCGGGTTCGCGCCAATCCCCGGAAAAACAGGTGAGGAAGATGAAAAACACAACCGACATTACAGGATTACCTTTTTTAGATCGGGCCCGTCAATTTGTACGCGGCAATATGTTTGCGGTGCGTTGGCTGGGTGTCTGCGCTTTCGGCTTTTTAAGTGCCTGCGCTTCCGTCACCGGCGGGGTCGGCCCTTTTGGCGTGGCTGCGGCGGCCGGCGTGCCCTATGAAAATATTTTTCCCGCAGCCCTCGGGGTTGTCGTGGGTTATACCATCCATATAGGCGACTCCGCCGCCATTCGCTATATTGTGGCTGCTGTGGCAGTGGTAGCCGTACGGTGGTTGGCCGGCGAAGTCTGGGACAAAAAAAGCCATCTATTCACCATGTTTGCCCCTTTTTTGGCAGCAGTTGCCGTTGGCTTTGCGGGGCTCATCCCCTTGGCGTCCTCTTCCGCCAACATCTATGATTGGGTGACATGGCTCTCGCAAATCACCCTCAGCTTTGCGCTGGCATACTTTTTCACCCGCGGCATGCGCACGCTTCAGGGGGGCATTACCAACCCCGGCAAGCTGGAAATTGCCGCGCTTCTTCTCTGCGCCGGTGTGGCCATGGCCGGCCTGGCCAGCTTTACGGTTTTAGATGTATCTGTCGGCCGGGTGGCAGCAGTGCTTGTGATTCTGCTGGCATCCTCTTTGGGCGGCGCTTCTGCGGCGGCGGTGGCCGGGCTTTCGCTGGGTTTTGTCATGGGCATGGTCACCGGTGACTTTGTGGGTTATTTGGGCATCTATGGCATGGGCGGCCTGCTGGCCGGCCTGTTCGGCAATTTCGGCAAATTGACGGCCACAGCTGCCTTTGTGCTGTGCAGCGGTTTTCTTACGCTGATGGGCCCTGCTACCACAAGCTACGCCGGCCTCTTCGAAGTGATGGGCGGGTCGGTGCTGTACATGGTTTTGCCCGGCTCCGCTGTTGCCCAAATGAATCACTATTTCCCCAAAACCTCTCGCCATACCGACTCAATTAAAACGGCGGTATGGGACCGCATTGACCAAACTGCCTCCGCCCTCATGGATATTTCCTGGGCGACCAAAGAAGTCTCCCACAAATTAGAGGTTATGAGCCCCTCCGATAAAGACGCCATCTATGACCGCATTGCCAACGGTCTTTGTCGTCGCTGCAGCCGCAATGCAAAATGCTGGCAGCTCCATTATAATGATACGACCGATGCCATTACCAAAGGCATCGATTCCCTCAAAAAACCTGATACCGACGGCATTGTCCATTTGCCCGAAGTTTTTACCCAGCGCTGCAACCGCACCGAACGTTTTGCGGCGGCCGTCCAGCAGGAATATCTTTCGCATAAGGTCAAAGAAAAAAACCGCCGCAAAACCTCCTCTGTTCGCTCGGTGGTCACCGACCAATTCGAAGGGATCGCCATGTTCCTCGAGGACATCAAAGAGCAAATCGGCGATATGGTGGATGGCGACCGCCGCCAGCGCGAGCAAGTGACCGAGTTATTCCACCGGCTGCATCTTGCCCCCGAATGGGTCGTCTGCATCAACGAAGGGGGACGTTTGGTCATCCAGGCGTCGTTGCCCACCTACAAAGCCAAGCAAGTGAATCGCCAGCAGCTTACCGAGGAGCTTAAAACGCTGCTAAGCCGGAATTTTACCCTTCCCGCGTTTAAAAATTTGGACACCCGCGCCGTCGTCACCCTCACAGAGAAACCCCTTTTCGAGGTCAAAACCGGCGGCAGTCAGGTGGTAGCGGGTGACAACAAGTATTGTGGTGACAGTTGGAAAAAATTTACGGCCAACAACAAAATGAATTTGGTTATCTCCGATGGTATGGGCACCGGCAACGCGGCGGCGGTGGATTCCGCCATGGCTACTTCTCTCATTACACGCCTGATTCAGGCGGGCCTGCGCTATGAAAGCGCCCTCAAGCTTATCAATTCCGCCCTTCTTGTCAAATCGGGTGAAGAATCGCTGGCCACCTTGGACATTACCTCCCTGAACCTGCACACCGGCCTCGCCGATTTCTACAAAGCCGGCGCCGCTCCCACCATTGTCCGCAAAGGGGGCAAAGTGGGTATTGTCGAATCCACGTCCTTGCCGGCCGGTATTTTGGGCGGCGTCGCCTTCGAGCACGCTTCCATCATGCTGGGGGAAAATGATATGATCCTCATGATGTCCGACGGTGCCGTCACAACCGGCGTCGACTGGATTATGAATGAACTGGAAAAATACAAAGGCAACGACCCCGAAGAACTTTGCAATAAAATTGCCGGTGCTGCCAAACTCCGGCGGGAGGACGGCCGGGAGGATGACATCACTGTCGTCTGCCAAATGATTCGCAAAATAGGGTAAACCCAATTAGGACAAGGCCAAATCAGCCAGAAACGCAAAGAACCGGGAAATTTCCCGGTCCTTTGTGTTTACCGCGTTTTGTGACCATGTTATAATGAAACGAAAAGCAGGGCAGGGGAGATCATGTTGATGCAGAAGTATTCCTATCAGAACGAGCAAATCGATGCAGTGGATTTAAAATGCCTGCTGATCAGCCGAGGCGTCAAAGTGGACAACGAGGTTTATCGCCGTTTTGCCGGCAAAGCCCGCTTCCATCCCAATGCTTTGATGTGCAATTGTATTAAGCTTCCCGACGAAACCATTACCCAGCTCACCGATCTTGGCGTCCACCTTTCCACTGTTGCCTCGATGTTTTCCTGGGACAATTTGAAGCTGTTAAAATATATGGGCGACATGACCACCGAATTTCGCCTTGCCATGTACGGCGACAAGGCCGCCCTTTTCTGCGGGTCCGATTTTGTTTGTGAGGTCGGCTTTTTACTGCCCTCCCGCTTTTACGCCCAAAAGACATCCTCCGGCATGCCTTTTTTGGGCAATGCGGTTATCCAGGGCTGTAATTGGGTAGCTTTTCAGTGCCTGTGGCCTTGTGAATACGCCTGCGCCGGCCAACCCTGCCAGTTTTGTTTTTCCGGCGGCCAATACGAAACTCTCCAGCGCAAACACAAGCCAATGCCCTACATTCCCACTCCGCGGGATGTGGCGGAGGTGGTGGCATATGCGCTGCAAAACGATAACTGCGACAGTGTCCAGCTTACGGGCGGCTCCACATTTAAAGGCGAAGACGAGGCAGTGCGTATTCGCGCCTATATGGAAGAGATCAACGCATTTGTGGGCCGGGACGCCCTTAAGGGCGAAATTCTTCTCTATATCACGCCCCCTGACGACATGGGTCTGGTTGATGAATATTTTGCCTTGGGGGCCGGCCGTATCGCTTGCAGCCTTGAGGTTTGGGATGATGCCCGCGCTGTGATGATTACACCCGGCAAACGCAAATTTACCACCAAAGAGCGCCACCTGCGGGCACTGTCCTATATAGCGGACAAATATGGCCCCGGCAAGGCTTTCTCCAACTTCATCATCGGCCTGGAAGAATTAAATACCCTCAGGGAAGGGGCTACCTATTTGGCCGAGCGGGGCATCGTGCCCAGCGCTGCCGTCTGGATTCCCTTTGGTAAACCGGTGATGGGCTCAATGAAGCCGCCTTCTCTCGATTTTTTCCGTGCCGTCAAAGAAATGCTGGGCGAATTGTACGACAAATACAACCTGACGCCCCCTGGTGGCTGCGGCCTTAACGCCTGCGTGGACAAAGATATCTGGGCCCATCGGCAGGTGCGTTGATACCAGGAGGCATTTTATATAAAAACGTCAAAAAGGCAGGGCATACGCCCTGCCTTTAATCATGCACAGTGATTATGCCTTGCCTGCCGACCCAAACATTCTAATTTTCTCCACCACAACTTTGGTCATCGCCTTTTTGGAAGGCGCCAAAATTTTGCGGGGGTCATAAGCGCCGGGGTTCTCGGCAAAAGCGGCATGAATGCCGTCGGTAAACGCCTGGCGGATGTCGGTGTCAATATTGATTTTGTTTACGCCCAGTTTGACAGCCTTGACAATCGAGTCCTCCGGCACTCCCGATGCGCCGTGCAGCACAATCGGCATATTCAAAAGTTTTTTAATGGTTTGCAACCGCTCGAAATCCAGCTTGGGCTCGCCTTTGTATTTGCCGTGGGCGGTGCCGATCGCAATGGCCAGCGAATCGACGCCTGTACCGGACACAAATTGCTCGGCTTCTTGGGGATTGGTGTAAATGGCGTCTTTGTCTTCTACGCTAATCTGGTCCTCAACGCCCGAAAGCCGGCCCAGCTCTGCCTCCACCGACACGCCAGCGGCATGTGCAATCTTGACAATATCGGCGGTCAATTTGATGTTTTCCTCCAGCGGATGATGGCTGCCGTCAATCATGACCGATGTCCATCCGCCCGCAATACAGCGGATAATCGTTTCATAGGTGGTGCCGTGGTCCAAATGAAGCGCGATAGGCACGCGGGTTTTTTTTCCGGCCAAATGTACTAACGCGGCCAGATAGTCCAGTCCGGCGTATTGAATCGCCCCTTCCGACGTCTGAATGATGACAGGGGAGCACTCAGCCTCCGCCGCATCAATAATCGCCTGCAGAATCTCCATATTGTTAATGTTAAATGCCCCCACGGCGTATCCGTTTTTATGGGCGTCCAAAAGAATTTCTTGCCCGGTAACCAGCATAAAAGTCCCTCCAAATTCAAATTCCCTGATAAACTTGTGACATACTTACCAATGTTATTATAGCCAATCAAAAGACCGAATGCAACGAAAAGGGCGGGGTGAATGAAAAAAGTTCACGCTCCGCCGCCGGCTCTTTTTGTTTAATCCGCCAAAGAGGCCAAACCTTGTTCCAAAATTTGCGGATGATGGCGGACATAATGAAATATGTATTGCTGAGCAATGCCGCCCACAGGCAAAATCGCTTCCGGCAGCCCCTGAGGATAAAAAGCCGCCAGTGCCCGCTTAATCCATACATCCTGCGGCACACAGCCAAACTGCCCAAATCCGAACAACAAAGCGCATTTGGCTACCTTGCTGCCCACCCCCAAAATGCGGCACAGTGTGGCCTCGCCCTCTTCCGGTGCCATGCTTCCAATGGCGTCCAGGTCGATGTCGCCCTCGGCCACCCGCCGGGCGGCGTCCAACAAATAGGCACCCCGATACCCGCACCCCGCCGCTGCCAGCGTGTGGCTGCCCCCCGCCAGCAATGCTGCCGGGGTGGGGAAGGCCCGCATCCAGCGTTCAAAATAGGCCACGCCCCGGTCCATTTGGGTTTGCTGAAGCATGATTTCAGAAATCCAGACCGCGTAGGGTTCATAATCTTCGCGCCAGGGCAGGGGGCGGGCGTTTTTTGCGAACCAGGCCAGCAGGGTCCGGGCAAAGGCGCGCCGCCCGTGCTCGTCAAGCTTGAACAGGGGCTCGCTCATGCCGGGCCCTGACGGTTCTGGATCTTATCCAGCGCGAAGACGAGGTCCGCAGCCAGCCCGCGCAAGGAGTGGAAGAAGGTGAAGAATTGGAGCATCTGGTGCAGGGTGAAG